>CAZHBM010000261.1:0-6047 GCA_964529945.1 uncultured Anaerolineales bacterium
CATCGTCGGGTCGCTCAACCTGGGCATGTTTGGCCTGTTTGAAGCGGTTAAGGCCGGCCCGTCGGACGTGTTGGTGACCGCCAAGTATACCGATAAGACCGCCTATGCCCCGGACCACTACGTGACTTCGGTGCTGTATGATTTCAAGAAACCGTTGATCGACATCGTCAGCAGCACGATGGACGGCAAGACCGGTGGCTATTACCCGCTGGGGTTCGACACCGGTGTGTCGTTGCAGATGCCGTTGCAGCACGTTGACCCCGAAGTCGCCGCCAAGGTCAGCCAGATCATCGAAGACGTCAAGTCGGGCAAAATCGAGGTCAAAAAAGACATCTCGCCCATAGAATAAGTTTCAGTTCGAATTGTGCCGGCTGGGCAGTCTTCTCTAATCGGGAGGCTGCCCGGCCGCCCAGAGGTCTCGGCTCTACCACGGCAGATGGCTGCCGGAAAAATCGAAGATAGCTGAGTAGACAATGAATGACGATTTAGTAGTACTCCGGATGAAGGACGTACGGAAAGTCTTTGGTTCGACCGTCGCCCTGGACAACGTGAATTTCGAATTGTTGAAGGGTGAAATTCACGGGCTTCTGGGCGGTAACGGGGCGGGAAAGACGACATTGATGAATGTCCTGTTTGGACTGTACCGGGCCGATTCCGGCGAGATCATGCTGCGCGGGGAAAAGATTAACATTCAGTCCCCGCGTGATGCCATCCAGGCCGGGATTGGGATGGTGCACCAGCACTTTCTGCAGGTCAACAATTTTTCGGTCATCCAGAACATTGTGCTGGGCAGCAACGTGAATCACAAATTCACGATGAATTTGGTAGACGAAAGGCAGAAAATCGAGGAATTGGCCGAGCGGTTTGGCCTGAACGTCGACCTGGACGCGACCATCGAGTTTTTACCGATGGGCATGAGGCAGAAAGTGGAGATCCTCAAGGCCTTGTATCGCGGCATCGACGTGTTGATTCTGGACGAACCGACGACCAATCTGACGCCCCAGGAAGTCGACGACCTTTTCCATTCGCTGCAGGAAATGGTCAAGCGCGGTATGAGCATCGTTTTCATCACCCACAAGTTGCGCGAAGTGTTGAGCGTGTGCGAGCGCATATCAGTACTGCGGGAGGGAAAGAACGTGCTCACGTTGCAACGGAGCCAGGCTACCGAAGAGGCTTTCGTCAAAGCCATGGTGGGCGACGAGCTGGACGTTGAGAGCAGCATCATTTTTGCCGAGGAAGGCGTGGCCGAGGCCACGCGTGCGGTCGGCGAACAGCCTGTCGTACAGGTGCAGGACCTTGGCCTGGTGTCCAAGGACAATCTCACGTTGCTGAAGAACATCAACTTGACCATTCACGAAGGTGAGATTTTGGGGCTGGCCGGTATTGCCGGCAACGGGCAGCGCGAGTTGGCCGAAGCCCTGCTGGGCGTCAGCCCGGCAACGTCGGGCCACATATTTATCGACGGCAAAGATATGGTTGGGCTGAGTTCGCGCGAGATGCTGGAAGCAGGTGTGGCATACATTCCAGAAGACCGGCTGTCAGATGGGTTTTTGCGCAAAGCGTCGGTCGCCCAAAACCTGATCCTGGGACATCACCGCCGCCCGCCGTACGCCAAAGGCGGCTTCATCGACTGGAACAGCGTAACGCGTATCTCCGAAACGTTAATCACCGAATATAACATCAAAACCCAGGGGCCGAACGACCCGGGAGGCAACCTTTCGGGTGGTAATATCCAGCGTGTTATGATCGCCCGGGCATTTTCTCAACCCAGCCGCTTAATGGTAGCCCACAACCCGACCCGTGGGCTGGACATCCCCTCGATGGACTTCGTTTATACCAAAATGTTGGCGCGCAAGGTGCAAGGCCAGGCGACGTTGCTCATTTCGGAGAACCTGGATGAGCTACTGTTGCTGTGCGACCGTATGGCGGTAATTTTTCGGGGTGAGATCGTCGGGATATTGGACAGGAATCAGTTTGAGAAGTATGAAATAGGACGGATGATGAGTGGTGTCAGAACAGACGATTGATCAAAGCCTGACGGCAAACCCTGTCTTGGAGGCAATCCGACGCTTCTCGCCCTACGCGATTGCGGTCGTAGCGGCTTTTTTGGCGGCCGGTATCTTCATTGCTGCCATGGGGTTTAACGTTCTGCAAGCCTATGAGACGATCCTGTTCACCTCTTTCAGGACCACGAACGGCTTCGTGCAGACCCTTCTCAAGTTTGTGCCTCTCTTGTTGCAGGCGCTTGCCTTTACGGTCCCCCTGGCTGCCGGTAAGTACAACATCGGCGGCGAAGGCCAGATGATTATGGGGGCCATCGGTGCCACCGCAGTGGGTATTCTATTCGGCGGACTCCCGGCGCTGTTTCTGTTGCCGGCGGTCCTGCTGGCCGGTGTGCTGGCCGGCGCCTTTTGGGGCGGCATTTCCGGCTGGCTGCTCTACCGGTTCGGGATCAATGAAATTTTGTCCACGGTGCTGCTTAACTTCGTGGCTTTCGGTTTCATTGACTTTGTGGCCACGGAAGTCTGGCGCGATCCGGCGGCCGGCCATCCGACTACAATTCCCATCGGGCGCGGCGGCTTTTTGCCCACGTTGGTGTCCAATCCCCCCCTGCACGCCGGAATTATCCTGGCGATCCTGGTGGCGATCGGCATCTACGTCTACACCAACCGGACGGTCGGCGGATACGACCTGGTGGCCACCGGCGCCAACCCACGCGCATCGTACGTATTTGGCATCAACGTACGCTGGATGTTCGTGTTCTCGCTCATCCTGGCCGGGGGACTGGCCGGTTTGTCCGGCGCGGTGGAAGTGGCCGGTGTCCAACACCGGTTGATTGAAGGGCTGCAATCGAATTTCTTGCAGTTGGGGCTGATTATCGGCTTGATTGCCAAAGGCAACAACAAGGCCGTACCTTTCGTGGCGTTTTTCATCGCAGTGCTCGAGGTGGGCGCCAGCGCCATGCAACGGACGATGATGATCCCGGTTGAAATGGTCTTCATCGTTGAAGCGCTGGTATTGGTGTTCATCCTCTTGTCAGATGTGGTTAGGAGGCGAGCGTAAGTGGGCGAGTTGGACGTACAAATCATCAATTTCGCCAAATTGGTTCTGCTCTCTATGGTACCGTTTGTCCTGGCGGCTCAGGGTACCATGTTGGGAGGCAGGGCCGGCGTATTTAACGTGGCCCAGGAAGGCATGATGCTCGTCGGGGCCTCGGTAGGCTTCTTGGGAGCCTATTTCTACGGCAGCGTGGTCATAGGCATGATCCTGGCGATGCTGTGTGGCGGCCTGTTCGGGTTGGTGTTGGCTTATTTCACCACCAGTCTCAAGCTGGACCAGTTCGTGACCGGCCTGGCGCTGTTCTTCGTCGGCATCGGCCTGTCCACACTATTGCCCAAACTGTCGATCGGCATCACGCTGTCACCGCCGTTGATCCCGACGCTGAAGGAAGTCCCGATTCCCGGCCTGTCACAAATACCGATTTTGGGACCGATCTTGTTCAGCCAGAACATCCTGGTTTACGTGGCGATCTTGCTGTCGATCGGATTGTGGTACTTCTTGTACAAGACCAGTATGGGGCTGTCGCTGCGGTCGGTAGGGGAAAGCCCGCAAACGGCCGACAGCCTGGGCGTCAACGTCACGATGTGGCGTTACCTGGCGCCCATCGTGGGAGGTATGCTGATCGGACTGGCCGGGGCATATCTACCGATGGTGTATACGGGTACCTTCACCGAACAGATGGTAAAGGGGCGCGGCTGGCTGGCGATCGCTTTGACCTTCTTCGGCGGCTGGAGCCCGCTGCCGATCTTCTTGGGCTCGCTGTTCTTTGCCGGCGTCGAAGTGTTGGCCTACCGGGTGCAGGTCGGTGGGTCGGTTATTCCGTACCAGTTCCTGCTGATGTTGCCCTACATTGCCACCATTTTGATTATGATGGTTTCGTTCCGACGCGCCCGGGTGCCGGCCTTTTTGGGGCAGAACTACGACCGGGAGAGGAGATCTCTCTAGGAATTACCCGGATGTGACACGCTACTCCGGACCGCGATGTGTCAGACTAGAAGCGAGTTGGGTAGGTGAGTTACATATTCATCAAACGAGAAATAACCATTTGTCTGTAGGAGGACAGAATCATGCGACTTGAACCACCTGAGAAAGTATCACAAGAAGAAATTACCCTGAACGTTCGCGAGATTGAGCCTTTGTTGCAGGCGCCGGCAATGGACCTGAAACCCTGGCCGGGCGCGATGATCACCTTGAAAGACGGCCGGCAGATGTACATTCGCGAAGCCAGGCCGGATGAAGCCCCGATGTTGATGGATTACGTCAAAAAGGTGATGGA
The DNA here is from genome assembly GCA_964529945.1 of uncultured Anaerolineales bacterium. Classification (GTDB taxonomy): domain Bacteria; phylum Chloroflexota; class Anaerolineae; order 4572-78; family NAK82; genus CAZHBM01. The sequence continues at coordinate 4,337 of CAZHBM010000261.1, forward strand.
AGCCGACCACGACTTTTACGACATCGTTGGCGCCCGCGTCTACGCCGAGATCCTCGGCTGGTATCGCAAACGACTCAAAGATCCTTACATGCTGCTCGGCGTGATCGACGGCGTGGTTGCCGGCCTGGCAAACGGTCGTCTGCTGAACGAAGACATCAATATCAGCCTGCACACGATGGCCTTCCTGCGCGGCGGCCGCGTGGGAGCTACCCTGTATTACGCCAAGGCGTATTACGGTTTTGAGATGTTGGGCAACAAAGAGTGGTGGGCCACCTACGAGAGCTACAACGGCTGGCGTCGCTGGGGATTGGGCATGGCTCAGCCAAGCTATCCGTGGCCGGAATACCAGCACGAATTGGGCGGCGCCCGGGTTTACTACATCACCAAGAAGTACTGGGATCACGTGGTCAAGGACTACGTGCGCCAGATGGTCGGCGCCGACCTGGTCTTCGACAACATCCCGGCCGAATTGATCAAGAAGAACGAGAAGGCAACTATGCCGTCTGAGGTGTTGGTGTAAGCATTCACCGGCACCAGACCGTATAACAAATCCAATTAAGGAGATAGAAGTATGCGTATAGACCCACCGGTCAAAGTGACCCGCGACCAGATGACGTTTGACGTCAGCGAGATTGAGCCTTATCTGCGTGGCCCGGCGATGGATATTCCACCCTGGCCGAATGCCATGGCCACGTTGCGCGATGGACGCAATATGTTCATCCGCGCCCTGAAGCGCGAAGAAGTGCCGATGCTGTTGCCTTATATGAAAAAGATCATGGAAGTGCAACACGACTTCTACGATATCGTCGGCGTGCGCATCTACGCCGAGTTGTTGGGATGGTACCGGTACCGGCTCAAGGATCCATATTTCATCGTCGGTATCATCGACGGGCAACTGGCAGGGCTGGCCAACGGCCGCCTGTTGAACGAAGACATCAATATCAGCCATCACACCATGACGTTGCAGCGCGGCGGGCGGATCGGCGCCGTGATGTACTACTGCAAGGCTTACTACGTTTTCGAGGTATTGCAGCAGCAGGAGTTCTGGTCGACCTTCGAGAGCTACAATGGTTGGCGTCTCGGTTTCCAGACGGTGCAGACTGCCTATCCGTGGCCGGAATACCAGCACGAATTGGGCGGCGCGCGTGTCTTTTCCATCACCCGAGAGCATTGGGATCAGGTGGTCAAGAACTACACCCGCAATATGATGGGGACCGACCTGGTGTTCGACAACATCCCGGCTGAGATCGTGAAGGCCGGCGAGTCCTTCACGGTACCGGAAGACATCGTCGTTTAGAAGAGAATTTTGTGCCGTTGTGGTTGGGCTGCCGACCGCAATTTGCCTGTTCCAGGGCGGAGCCCCCAATGGTGGGCGTCTCCGCCCTGGAGCGGGCGGGACCGGCCGCCGGCCGGGGCCAGACGCCCGAATCCTTTGACAGTGATGTGAATTGATGATATACTATTTAGCGGTTCGCAAGGGAGCGGATACACAGCTATTGCTCCTCGCTATTAATCGTTCCGACGACTTCTTCGGGTCGCCTCTACAGGCCCGTGTTGGGACCGACTCACACCACTGTGCACTATGAAACAAAGTCATTTTTTTGGTTTTTTGTGAGATGCACGTGCCCGAACAGACAATCAAGGAAGACTTCTGTATTAGGGAACTCCAGCAGGACAGGCCGGTGCACCCGCAGGGTGGACTGGCAATTGT
>CAZHBM010000262.1:0-6039 GCA_964529945.1 uncultured Anaerolineales bacterium
CACACTGCACAATGCCCAACAAGAACCGGAGTTGACAGGCCTGAATCGACCGACACCGGCCTCAAAGGGTGACAGGGTCGGCGCCGGTCGGTGGAAGCGCGTTGGACGATTGCTTGACGCTGAGTAATACCCTTTCGGGGAGATATCAAGCCGGCTGCGCCTCAGAGGCAAATACGAGTGTATGACTGTGAACCTTACAACCAACCGGGCTAGTTGACCCGGAAAGCAGACCGTAGAATCCTGACGATTTTTTCCGCCCGGGTTTCCTCTGGTATACGATATTTCTCGAGTTCGCTCTCGGATACGTCTGGGCCGAGGATGAAATCTGGATTAGCCTCTTCAAAAGCACGGCCATAAGGCTCGCAATCGAAGTTGAGGATCGGGCCGTACGTTCCTTTTTCAATGCTGACGTCGCCAAATTCGTGGCCGACCTGTTCACACAACAGGCGATAAGCTTCGACACGGCCGTTTTCATTGGCGCGGTAGTTCCAGTAGTAGGTGCCGATGAAAGCGGATCCCATTATCAGGTAGAAGGGAGATTTGTTGAGTCCAAACGTGCTGAGGAAAAGACTTTGAGGCAACACAAAAAGCGCAATGCCGACAAAGGAGAGCAATACCAGCGCCAGCGCGGCTCGTTTGTTCCAGATCGCGCGGGACGGCGGCCCGTGCTTGGAGGGGCGGTAATTTGATAAGACGTCAGCCAGATTATGGCACTGATCGCATAATGGAAGCTGGATCGTCCATTGAATGCGTTCCAGTCGCCGGGCCTGATACTGAGCTGTCAGCACGCGCCGCCGGTGCGCCGGCCTGGCAAAACAACTGCTGCAACGCTTGGGGATGGTATGGGCGCTCCGGTCCTCCAGCCGGATTTTCAGTCTGACCTGGTAGCTCATGGCATTCCTCCCGATGGTATTTAGAGCGCTTCGATGTCACTCTGCAATATGCTGAGCTGTTCTTTGATGGAACTGAGGCTACGACTTGTCTCCTCCAAATGGTCACGTTCTGCCCTGATGAAACGGGTATAGGGTGCAATAGCCTCGTTGATCCGTTGCATGCTACGTTCCAATTCGTCGTCGAACTGCCTCGTGAGACTGCCGACTAATTGGTCACGAACTGCGGCAATCTTGATCCGCAGCTCCTTCTTGGCCTGTTGACGGCGAGCAGGCAACACAAAAAGGCCCAGTATGGCCACTGTACTGGCAGCAAGGATGCCGGTCACGTCGGCCAATGTGGTGGTGGCGATGATTGTCACGATGGCTCCCAGGCCGATGGCGCCAATTTCGACCAATGCCGTTCCAGCGACAGCCCGTTGAACCGACTCGGCCAGCCGATTGGCTTCGGTCTCGCGATCGTAGCCGTCCACGGCGCGCCTGGCTTCCTGCCCGACGGTTTCCAGCAGGCGACTCCGGTCGTAGTCGAAACTGCCACCCACCTGGCCGACGATGCGATCGGAATGCTGCTGCCGTCGACTCAAATGGTCCATCACGCCCTGCCATTGGCGCAATTCGCTGGATACGATCCAGTCAATAATCTCGTTTACCCGGCGTTCTATTTGCTGGGGGACGTCGGCCATAACGGTTTGTTCGAAGTCACGTTTCAGCTTGGCTTTGTTCACCAGGTCGAAAATCCTGCCAAGGCGCATGGTCTCATCGAAAAAGGACATACCCCGGTTCTCGAACGCCTGCAGTACGTTGTCCACCTCGGCCAACCGGAACCGAAAATCGCGGCGCATATCTTGCTGGTAGACGCCCAGTTGCCTGTCGATGTCGTCAATGGTGCTCAAGTCATCGTGCAGGTTCTCCAACTGGTGATTGATCTGCTCCAGGTATTTGCTGTCCAGATGCATGCCCACGCCCAGCGGATTGAGTAATTTCAGCCGGATGCGTTCCTTTTCATCCAGCGTTTCGCGGATGTAGGTTTCCACCGCCACAAAGCGACTTGTTGCCAACCTATCCAGTTTTTCCTTTTCCTGTTTGGCTTGCAGGGCATAGCGGGCCGAAACAGGAAACACCTGGGGTGCAAACCCCAACAGGGATTGCGCATTTTCTAAAACAAAACTGGTCACCTGTTCGATCTCTTCATCGGTCTGCAGGATATCAATCTTGTTGACGACGACGACCACTTTTTTGCCCCACTCACGGATGGTCTGCAGGAAAGAACGTTCGCTTTCGGTGAAAGGCCGGTCAGCCGAGGTGACAAACAGCACCATGTCGGAACGGGGCACAAACTCCTGGGTGATGGTTTCGTGTTCGCGATGGATGGCGTTGGTGCCGGGTGTATCGACCAGGTTGACCTCGCGCAGCATGTCTATGGGCGCGGAGATGGTCTCCACGATGCTTGATTCCTGCGCACGTTGAAACGTTGATCCGTACCTGATCAGGTGGACGCGGGTAGTGGTTGGCGTCACGCCTTCAGCCAAGATCGGCTGGCCGAGCAGGGCGTTGATGAAAGCGCTTTTGCCGGAGTTGAACTCACCTACCACGACCAGCAGAAAAAGCTCATCCAACTGCTGGATTGAGCGTTGGAGGGCCGCGTCATCCTCCAAGGAAATGCCAAACCGATTGAGGGCCACCCGCAGGTCGGCCAGCCAACGACGCTCTTCCGCCAGTATCTCTTCCTGTTTCTTGTCGAGTATGCTGCCCAACATATAGCTACCCTTTCCTCCGCCCGATAAAAAAGGGACTCATGGGAAACCGCTGTGAAGGGACATCGAGGCGCATCGTACATCCCCGGACGAAGGATGATCCGATACACTTTGGGCAATCCAAGGTTGGGAGTCGCCTGTCGAGGTAGAACGAGGAGGAATACTCCAAGGCTTGGTGAGTCACGTAAACGTTTGCGGGTGCGCTGCCCGAACCGTTAGCCGAACGCCGCGCCGGCACACCAATATGAGTTACTGCCCGGCAGGAATTCGCCCACATTTCTATTTTGGGCTTACCTTTCTGGGCCCCATCAACGGTGATGGAATAGCTCATTCATGCCCTTTTCGGTGGCGAGCAACCACCCGTTCCACTTCGCGCTGTGTTTCCTTGGCCCGCAAGGTTGCTCGTTTGTCGTATTGGCGTTTGCCTCGGCCCAACCCCAGTTCCACCTTGGCCTTATTGTTCTTGATATAGAGACGCAACGGGACAAGCGTCAACCCTTTTTCCTGGAGTTTGCTTTCCAGACGGTTGATCTCCCGCCGGTGAAGCAGTAGTTTCCGCTGTCGGAGGGGCTCATGGTTGGCGTAGGCACCCTGTTTGTAGGTAGCAATATGCGCATTGATCAGCCATACCTCGCCGGATTTGATGACGGCAAAGCTCTCTCTCAGGTTGGCTTGGCCAGCGCGCACAGACTTGATTTCCGTGCCTGTCAGGGCAATACCGGCCTCAATCGTGTCTTCAATGAAATAATCGTGACGGGCCTTGCGATTGGTGGCGACCGTCTTGATGCCACTATCTTCGGTCACTGAAGCTCCTTTAGATATTCAACCGCTCGGTCCAATTGTGGGTCGCGACCCTGGTCATAGTCTTCCTGCGTGCGTTCTACCTCGATGTCGGGCGTGATGCCTTGCCCGTTGATTTGGTTTTCGTCGGGCGTCAACCATTCGGCAATCGTCACCCGCAATTCCGAGCCATCGCTCAGCGAATGAGGAATCTGGACGGTGCCTTTGCCAAAGGTAAGTTCGCCAATCAGGGTGCCGCGGCCGTTCTCCTTGATAGCTCCGGACACAATTTCGGAAGCGCTGGCGCTGCCACCGTTAACCAGGACCACCAATGGGACCTGAGTAGCGACTCCACCCGGCTGGGCATCGAAGACCTGCTCGAGGCCGTCCTTGCCACGTTCGATGGTAATGACGCCTTCATCCATAAAGACGCTACCGACCAGTACGGCTTCATCCAGAAGGCCGCCCGGATCATTGCGCAGGTCAAAGACGAGGCCCGTCAATTGGCCATCTGCCTCAAGGTCCGAAATTGCCTGGCTGACTTTCACGCTGGCACCGCGGCTGAATTCGGACAGGCTGACGTACCCAATATCGCCCTCCAATCTCTCAGATTGGACAACCTCGATCTCGATCCGCGCACGAACGACGGTTACGTCAAAAGGATCATCCACTCCTTCCCGGGCTATGGTCAGGACAACGCTGGTATCGGCCGGTCCCCTGATCAATCCAATGGCTTCGTACAGGTTCATCCCCTGGAGAGGGACACCATCGACCTCAAGAATGATATCGTTGGCTTTGAGGCCTGCCTCAGCCGCCGGCTTTCCGGAGTAGGGCTCGACAATGTGAAGACGCCCCAAATCATCCAGGCGCACCGCTGCGCCGATACCTTCGAAAGACCCGCTGACATCCTCGCGGAAAATGGCCGCCCGGCTGGGCTCGATGAAGGCAGTGTTCTGATCGCCGAATGTCTGGACCATGCCGCGAATGGCGCCATAGACGCGGTCTTGGTCGCTGGGAATTTGCCCGTAAAAACGACTTTGGATGAAATCCCAAGCTTCCCAGAAAACGTCGAACTGCGCCGGAACGTCGCCGGCTGCCGCGACCACCGTCGCCGGCGAAGCCGCGGCCGCCATTACGTCCGCCAATTGAACGCCGTGCATCATATAGCCGGTGGCGAAAGCGCCCAGAACGATCAGCACCGTCAGCGCAGCTACTACCAGCAGCTTGCCTACCGCTTTAAAAAACTCACCAATTCCCATTGTTGTTCTCCCAACCTGATTCAGCTCTTTTCCGTGCCTTGCAGGTAAGCGATCGCTCGTTCCATTTGGGGATCCAGATTGGCGGCCCTGTCCTCTTCCGTCAGCGCTATTTCCACGTCCGGTGTCAGCCCCTGCCCGTCGATTTGATGCCGGTCGGGTGTCAACCAGCGGGCCACGGTAACATGTAAAGACGACTGGTCTGACAGGTCGTAAACCTGCTGTACCGACCCTTTGCCATAGGTGCGCTCGCCAATCAGCGATGCTCGCTGGTGATCCCGGAGCGCGCCGGCCACGATTTCGGAAGCACTGGCAGTGCCGCCGTTAACCAAAACAACCATCGGTAGATTGAGCGCTTCCCCACCGCGTTTGACATTGTAGGCTTTTTCGGGTTGATCGCGGCGACTCTCGTAAAGCACAACGCCGTCACCGACAAACTGGCTGGTCACGTCCACGGCGGCGTCCAGAACACCTCCGCCGTTGTCGCGCAGATCCAAAATCAGGCTTTCGACTCCGGCGGCCTTCAATTCCTCGATGGCCCGAACCATCTCCTTACCGGTGCGCTCGGTGAACAGGCGAACGTCGATGTAGCCGATACTTGGGTTTTGGTCCAACACGCGCCATTCTACCGAAGGAGTCTCGATGATCTCTCGCGTGACCGTAACCACGACCGGCGCATCGGTTCCCTCACGCTCGAGGGTAAGTTGAACTTGAGTATACACTACCCCTCGTATTAACAAGACAACGTCATCGCTGGTCATCTCGGGCGTGACGGGTGTCTCGTCCACACGGATGAGAACGTCACCCTTCTGCACACCCGCTTTTTCGGCCGGCGAGTCTACCATAGGCGTCAGAATAACCTCACCGGCATCACCACGGGTGATATAGGCGCCAATGCCACCAAATTGGCCCTGCAGTTCGGCCCGTTCCAATGCCCGTGGTTCGGGCTCGATGAACATCGTATACGGGTCCTGCAAGGTCCCCAGCGCGCCGTGAAGCGCGCCGTAGGCAGGCACCGGGGCGGCCGGCATATCACCGTAGAACCTGTCCTGGACGATGTGCCATGCTTCCCAAAAGATGTTGAATTGTTCTGCTTCGGTTTCGGTGGGCGCATCGCGGTTGAGATACCAGTTCGCCGAGTAACCCGCCGTGGCACCTAACCCAAACAGGAGCAAGCCAATGAGCACTATTAAGATAAACTGAAATCGATTTCGCATCACTATTCTTCACTAATTTTAAGGATTTGTTTATTGTAGCACGGCTGAATCGCGGGAGCAAATCATTTTCGATGCCGGCTGTGTCCCATTTTCTTGGTAGATGGCCACGTGAGCTGGTGGCCGGTTCTATCTCTTTTTATCT
>CAZHBM010000263.1:0-5970 GCA_964529945.1 uncultured Anaerolineales bacterium
TCTCTCGATCATTACGCTGCTGAGCGGCAACCTGGACACCCTCTTCGACCGTCTGCCGGACGAGAAACGATCAAAAATGATACGCGATATCCGCGAACAAACGCGCCTGTTGGACAACCTGATCGGCGATGTACTGGAGATTTCGCGCATCGACGGGGGGCATATTTCGATGGAGCGGCACGTGCTGGACCTGGCCGAACTGCTGCGGGAAGAGGTTGGCAAACAACTGCCCCTGACGAGGAAAGAAGGGCAAGTGCTGACGGTTGATGGTGCAGGTGCAGCGTTGGTTTGGGGTAACAATGCTCAACTTCGACGTGTAATTCGTAACCTGCTCCACAACGCTTTCAAATATACCCCCCGAGGGGGGGAAATTAACTGCCGGGTGGTGGTTGGTGAGGGAAGTGCGACCTGGAACCACGGCTGGCCGGCGAGTGGAGAGCTGGCCCCAGGCAGTTGGGTGGGGTTGCGGATAGCGGACAACGGCATCGGCATCGACCCCGACGACCTGCCCCACCTCTTCGAGCGGTTCTATCGGGGCAAGTCGCAGGGCAATGTGCCAGGTACCGGCCTGGGCCTGTCGATAGCTTACCAATTGGTGGAACTGCATGACGGGCGCATCGTTGTTGAGTCGACCCCCGGAGCGGGTAGCGTCTTTTGTGTCTATCTGCCCTTGCACACGGAGGTACAGGTATGAACCGTGCAGGATCGATTTTGGTAGTGGATGATCACCCGACGTTGTTGGAAAATGTGGCTCTGGCCCTGGAGGCAGCCGGTTATTCGGTGCTCACGGCGGAGGATGGCCAGGGTGCCTTGGGCATTCTGGAAGACGAACCTGTGAGCCTGATCCTGGCCGACATTGCCATGCCGGGGATGAATGGTTACCAATTGTACGAACGCGTGCGTATGCGGCCGGAGTGGGTGTCCATCCCCTTTATCTTTTTGACGGCGCGAGCTATGGACAGTGATGTTCGCTACGGTAAGGAACTGGGCGCCGACGACTACCTGACTAAACCCATTGAACCTGAGGATCTGCTGTCGGCCGTGCAAGGCCGACTGCGACGCGCGCAGCAGTTGTCACAAGCGACCTTGGTCGGAACATCCGCCGGGCCGCGCGCACATGGCTCGTTGACGGTGGGCCGCATCAAAATTGACTTGGACCTGCATCAGGTGTGGTTGGTGGAACGTCCGATCAGACTATCGGCGCGGGAATTTGCGCTGCTGGCTCATCTGGCGAGGCACGCAGACCGGGTGGTGTCGCCGGAGGAGTTGATCAAAGCGACCCACAACTTGGATACCGACCGTACGGAGGCCGGCTCTCTGTTGCGCCCCCTGATCCGTTCACTGCGACGCCACCTGGGCTATCCGCCGGGTGAGATAGGCTGTATCGAAAACGTACGCGGCGTGGGCTACCGGCTGTCAATCACGGATTGGTAAGCGCCGACGGTCGCAACCTGGCCTGCTTCCTCTTGATTCTCACTTTATCAGCTCAGTTCTCCTACCTGGCACCGCCATAACGTTTGGATTCATACCCTCGCACGATAGTGCACTAAGCTGCACACACCTCGCACACAACTCACACACAACTGTGGCACTTCATCCATATATTTGGGCGCCTGGACCTGCTATGCTGGAGGTAGAAGCATGGAACCACTGAAGGCAAGTGCAGGGCGGCGTCAGGATGTTACACGGGCACACAATCTCCGCAGAACTCATCCAAACAAAGGCTTACAAATTGTTGGCGGTGCTGATATTGGCAACGGCGGCCTTGAGTGCCTGGTGTGCGCCGGCGTTGGCTCAAGAACCTGAAGTGGACGCCTTGGCAGCCGGCCTGTCGGGCGACGTTTTCGTTGCCCCTCCCACCGATAGCCTGCAGGCGGAAGATGGCAGCCTAAGCCCAGGTTTCGCTCAAACCAGCGAATTCCTCATCGGTCACGTAGCTGTTGGTATTGTACTTCCCGAAAGCGACGGCGAGTTAGATGCCTCCACTGAAGATTGGACCGAGACAGAGCGAGACCTGGTGCGACAGCAAGTGATGGCGGCTGTGGCGTGGTGGGCGGCCCGCGAGCCCCGGGCGCACCTGAACTTCACCTTCGACGACGGCACCTTGGACCCCACCCCAACCAACTACGAGCCCATCAACCACAGCCAGGCCGAGCAAGGACTGTGGATCACGAGCGTGATGAATAGCAAGGGCTACGCCTTCAGTGGTTCCTACTTCGACCAGGTGCGACAATACAACAACGCGCTGCGCCAGGCGCACGGGGCCGACTGGGCCTTTACTATCTTCGTGGTGGACAGTTCAAACGATGTGGACGGTCGTTTTTCCGGCGGCAGCAACAGCCTGTTCGCCTACGCCTATCTTAACGGGCCATTTGCCGTTATGACTTACGACAACGCGTCCTATGGCATCGCCCATATGGACGCCGTGCTGGCCCACGAAATGGGACACCTGTTCGGCGCCTGGGATCAGTACTCGGCGGCGGCGATCCCATGTACCGCGGCAGGCGGCTACCTGGGAGTGGAGAGCCAGAACAGCCAGTATGGCGCCTGCCTGTCCAACGTGCCCAGTATTATGCGTGGCGGCGTCGTGCCATTCAGCATTGGCGCCATCGACCCATACGCCCGCGGCCAGGTGGGTTGGCTGGACAGCGATGGCGATGACGTTCTCGATCCAATCGACACCCCCACCAGCCTGACCCCGGGCGCCGCCAGCCAGTCTGCTCAGGCCGGCGAGACGTTCAGCTACGCCGGCGAGATCAACCAAACGGCTTTCACCTCTCCCAACCGGGTCGAGACGGTCATCAATCGCTTCCTGCAGGTGGAATACCGGGTCAATCGGGAAACGTGGCGGCCGACCGGTGCCGAGGATGGCGCTTTCGACAGTCTGGTGGAGGCGTTTTCGTTAATTACCCAGCCGCTGGATGGTGAGGATGCCTCGGTCGAAATCCGGGCAGTAGATCGGTTCGGCAACGTGCTGTTGCAGGAGGCCGTGCTGGGCCTGCCGGAGGCGGAAAACCAGCGGCTATTTATCCCTCTGGTGGTGGTAGCCAGGTAGCTGAAAGACGTACCCCTGGCTGAGTTTCTCCGTTATTGGCTGCCCTGGGGCAAATCCTCGATGGTCGGCATGCGCAGTGTGTATAGATTGGCCTCCAGGATGCGCGGAATGGCAGCTTCTATGCGCTCCCAGTCATCGACCACGCGGATAGCCCGGCCGGTCAGGGCATCGAAACGGCCCGTGGCGATGGCCACCGTCAGGTCGGCTGCGGCCTGTGGTGGCACGTCCTCGTTGCGTTCGAAGCGTTTTTCAACCCGCAGCCAGCGCTGGGCGCGGTCGTCCTGCGCCAGGTACTCGGTCATAGGCGTACGCACGAATCCCGGACGCAGCCCGAAAACCTTGATGTTGGTCCCCTGCAGTTCGGCCGCCAGCGACTCGATGAAGCGCATCAGGGCGGCTTTGCTGACCCCGTAGGCAGTGCCATAAGGTAGCGGTTTGTCGCTGCCGCCGCCGATCATGCCGAGAATGCGTCCCCGGTTGCGGCGGCGCATCGTGGGCAGCACCTGGCGCGTGCACAGGTACACGCCAAGCAGGTTAACGGTCACGTCCTGCCACCATTCAGCGGGATCGGTTTCCTCGACCGGGCCGATGGATAAATAGCGGCCGGCGTTATTGACCAGTAAGTCGACCGGCCCCAATTCAGTTTTGGTTTGTTGTACCATAGCTGCAACCGATTGAGCGTCGGTGACGTCGGCGGTGATGGCGACGGCGTGGCCGCCCATCGTCTCGATTTCATTGCGCACTGCCTGGATGTCACTCGTGGTACGCGCGACCAGCGCCACACGGGCGCCGGCGTTGGCACAGCCGATGGCGATGGCCTTGCCGATGCCCTGGCCGGCGCCGGTGATCAGTGCTATCTGTCCAGATAACCTCACGATCCGTCTCCTTGTCTATCTCGCTGCGCAATACTCGTGCCTTTGTGGAAGAAGTTGCTGTCCGTCAACCGCCGTCACCCACAACGGCTTCGACGGAAACCGTCTGTCCTGCAGCCGGCGGCACGATGCAGCTGTCGTACGGCCGGCCATCGACTGTCAGCCGGACGGAATTGCCGGGGCCGCGGCGCACAATCTGGATCTGGTAAAGGGTGTCGCGAAAGATACGCCGGGCGTTGAAGCCATTCCATGCGCTGGGAAAGACGGGCGCAATTTCCAGGCCGGTCAAGGCAGGCCGGATGCCGAGAATCCACTGGGTCACGGCCACGTAATTCCAGGCGGCCGTGCCGGTCAGCCACGAGTTTTTGGCCTCACCGAAGTCGGGCGCATCGCGGCCGGCGATCATCTGGGCGTAGACGTAGGGTTCGCAGCGATGTTGCTGGCTGATTGCCTCGCGGGCCGAGGGGTTGATACGGCTATAGTAATCGTAGGCGGCGTCGCCGTTACCCAGCAACGTTTCGGCGATCATTATCCACGGGTTCGTGTGACAGAAGACGCCGGCATTTTCCTTGTAACCGGGCGGGTAGGAGGAAATCTCGCCCAGGTTCAGGTAGTAACGGCTGTAGGTCGGCTGGTGCAGCAGGATACCGTGGGGGGTGGCCAGGCGGTCACGCACCGCTGCCAACGCCTTTTGGGCGCGGCCGTCGTCCAGGCCGATGCCGGCCATCACGCATAAACCTTGCGGCTCGATGTAGATGCTGCCCTCCTGGTTTTTGTGCGAGCCGACCGGGTGGCCGAAGGCATCGTAGGCACGCAGGAACCAGTTCCCATCCCAGCCAAATTGGTGCAGGCTGGCGCTCATAGCGGCGGCTGTCTGGTGGTAGAGAGTGACCTGTTCCTGCATACCACGCCAGGCGGCGATAGCCGCCATTTCGCGGGCGGCCAGCACGAACAACCCACCGATAAAAACGGACTCGGCCACCCGCCCGTCGCGGGAGGAAGTGGTCTGGAAAGATTGCCCCGGTTCCTCGGAGAAACAGTTTAGATTGAGGCAGTCGTTCCAATCGGCATGGCCGATGAGCGGCAGCCCGTGCGGTCCCAGCCGTTCCAGCGTGTATTGCAGCGATCGCTGTAAGTGCTGCCACAGCGGCGCTTCGCTGCCGGGTTGATTCTCGAAGGGCACCGGCTCATCCAGAATCTGGCTGTCGCCGGTCTCCTTGAGGTAGGCGGCCACGCTGACGACCAGCCACAACGGGTCGTCGTTGAAGCCGCTGCCCAGGGCGTCATTGCCGCGTTTTGTCAGAGGCTGGTATTGGTGGTAGGCACCGCCGCTTTCCAGTTGCGTGGCCGCCAGGTCGAGAATGCGCTGGCGGGCACGCCGGGGGACCATGTGGACAAAACCCAAAAGATCCTGGTTAGAATCACGGAACCCCATACCGCGCCCGATGCCCGTCTCGAAATAGGAGGCCGAGCGAGACAGGTTGAAGGTGATCATACACTGGTAAGCGTTCCAGACATTGACCATACGGTTGGTGTGGGCGTCAGGCGTCTGCACCTGCAGCCGGTCCAACAACCCGTCCCAGTAGTGCCGGAGCTCGGCAAAGGCGGTCTCGGCGTTCTCCCAATCGAGGTACTGCCGGATGATCGGTTGCAGGCTGCGTTTGTTGATGGTTTGCGAATCGGGTGGGTCGAATTTGTCCGCCTTGGGGTTTTCGTGGTAGCCGAGCAGGAACAGCAGTTGCCGGCCTTCTCCCGGCTCAAGGGTTAGCGGCAACTGAAAGGCGCCGATTGGCGCCCAGCCGTGGGCAATGGAATCGCTGCAGCGGCCACCGGCGACCGCCTGGGGTTCCTCCCAGCCGCGGTAGTCCCCCAGAAAAGCCTGGCGTTGGGTGTCGAAGGCACTCACCGGGCCGGAGCAGGCGAAGTAGGCGAAGTGATCGCGGCGTTCGCGGTATTCGGTCTTGTGGTAGATGACGGAGTCGACTGCCTCTACCTCGCCGGTGTTGTAGTTGCGTTGGTAATTGGCGGCGTCGTCCAGGGCAT
>CAZHBM010000264.1:0-5963 GCA_964529945.1 uncultured Anaerolineales bacterium
CCACGGCCAGTTTTGTGGTCGATCCCGGCGTTGTGCCCGGCCGTTATTTGCCGGCCGTCGACGGGCAGCAGGATCCGGCGCCCCAGGTGCTGGTGTCGGGCCGGCTGAGGGATTTCTCGGCACCCACCTCGGTGGGTGTGAAGGTGGACGACACCTTCAACGACCAGTTGAAACTGGTAGGCTACGACCTGGCGCTAACGCCCCGCTGGCCGGGCGACACGGTCAACCTGACGGCCTACTGGCAATCCCTGACGTCTATGTCGCGCCACTACGTGGTCTCGCTATACATGGTCAGCGACAGCCTGGGAGTGGCCGGCAAATACGATTGGACCCTGGGCGGGCACTACCCGAACGTGCTGTGGGCGCCGGGAGAGTACGTCAGCGAGACCTACCCGATCTCCATCAGCCCGGATGCCTCGCCCGGCCTGTACACGGTCGAGTTGAGCTTGCGCGATTACGGCAGCCGGGATCCGGCGGCGTCGGCCGGGTTGCAGCCCTTGCCCATCGTCCCGGCCGGAGAAACGCAGGCGGTGGACAGGCTGCGTCTGGGCGACATTCGCGTGCGCGACCCGCTGGAAAGCGCCCTGCCTGACCAATCGTTGGACTTCAGCCTGGGGCACTTATTCAACCTGTACGCCTATCAGGTCAACGGCTCGACGCTGCCACCGCGCATTCGGCCCGGCGACGGGCTGGCGGTGGTGCTCTTCTGGCAGGCCACCGCCAGGCCGGACGAGAATTACACCGTTTTCGTGCAGTTGCTCGGACCGGACGGCCAGGTATGGGCGCAGCAGGACAACCAGCCCCAGCGCGGGGGGTATCCCACCAGCCGGTGGGATTTGCAGGAAATTGTGGTCGACCGCTACAATCTCACCTTGAAAGCCGGCGCCCCGCCCGGCGAATACACGCTGGTGGTGGGTATGTACGACCTGCAGACCGGCCGGCGCCTGCCTGCCCTGGACGGGCAGGGCAATCCCGTAACCAACGACGCCATCCCGGTCACCCGGGTTGAGGTGTCAGCCGGCCAGGCGACTCCGTAATGGAAGGGAAACCAGAAGCGTGACCAACGACCGACAGCCTGCAAGCTCCGGAAATCCGCTAGCCGGCCGCGAGACCGCCGCCCAGCCGGCGCAGCGCTCGACGGTACTCGGCCGTCACTGGCCGCTGCTGGTCGTGCTGATCCTTTTTGCCGCAATGGCGACCGCTTACAGCCTGGTCCTGCCGTTGGGGGAAGTCTCGGACGAGACCTCGCACTACGCGCTGGTGCGTTTCATCGCCGAAGAGGGCCGGCCACCGCAAACCAATGCGGAGCGCCAGGCCATCAGCATCAAGGGCGACGCGTCGCCCTTCTATCACGGCCTGGTGGCCCTCTTGACCCAGCACGTGGACGTCTCCCCACTACCAGAACTGCCCGGGGCGCTGGACCGGCAGGAACGCCTGGTGCCTTCGGACGGCAACCAGTACGAGCGGGTGTTCTTTCACACCGAAGATGAAATCTTCCCCTTCCGGGGTATCGCGCTGGCCTGGCACCTGGCCAGGCTGGTGTCGATTGGGTTGGGTATAGCCACCATTGTGGCCGTGTACCTGGTTGGCCTGACAATCTTTCCAAACCGCCGGCTGTTCGCTCTGGCGGCGGCCGCTTTCACCGCCCTGATTCCGCGTTTTATCGTCCAGAGTGCTGTGATCAACGACGACAACCTGGCCACGCCGTTGGTGACCTTTGCCGTCTATTTCCTGATACGCGCCGCCCAGGGCGACTACCGGCGGCGGCAACTGCTGCCGTTAGGGCTGTTTATGGGCCTGGCCGCACTGGCCAAGTACCACGCCCTGGTCCTGGTGGTCGAAGTGGTGCTCGTCTTCGGTTTCCTGGCCTGGCGCGAAAGGTGGCCCGTGCGGCGGCTGTTGAGCCGCTGGGGCTGGGTGGCCGCCTCTTTCGTCCTGGTCAGCGGCTGGTGGTTTGCCTACGTGGTTCTGCGCTTCAACCAGGTGGCGGAATTGGGGTTGGTGCAGGGCTTGCTGGCACCTTTGGGCGACCCGGTCGTCGCCGAGGGCTTTGCCAGCGCCGCCGCCTTGGAGCCGTTGGGCACTGCTGGCAACGTCGAGCAGGTGCTCACCTTTCCCGGCTGGGTGTGGCACGTCTTCCGCACCTTCTGGATCGTCTACGGGTTCCGCGGCTTCGCGATGGCGCCCACCTGGGTCTACCTGGTGTTCGCCGGCCTGAGCCTGGTCGCATTGGCCGGCTTTGCCAGGCTTTTTTGGGACAGCCGCCGCTTATGGTTGCCCGCCCGGTTATCTCCGGCGCCAGCCGGGTCCGGTCCGGCAACTGAGACAACGGCCCGGCCCAGATTGCGCGCGGCCGCCGTACTGGGGCTGCACCTGATTGTCTACTTGTGCCTGATCTACGCCCGGCACGTGTTCGAGCCGGACAAGACCACCGCCCAGGGCAGGCACCTGTATCCGGCCATCGTATCGCTGGCTATTTTCTTCACCTGGGGCCTGTTCACCAGCCTGGATTGGTTGACAGCGCGGCTTGGCCGCCGCGATGATGCCCGCCGGTTGACGACCGGCCTTACGTTGCTTCTGGTGGTACTTGTCCTGCTGCCGGCCAGCCTGGTGACGCCTTCGGCCTTCTTCCTGCCCCATTTCCTGCCCTACATGCCGCTCAGCTCGGCCGGCGCCGGCCACGCGGCCATGACCAACCGCCTGTCGGTCAACTTCGGCCAGGGCCTGGACCTGGTCGGCTACGATTTAGGTGACGACCGGCCGCAGGCCGGCGGTGTCTTGCCGCTGACCCTGTTCTGGGAAACCGGCGCCAAACCGGAGCGCGAGGAGATTTTCCAGGTCTGTCTATCCGACCGGGCCGGCGCCCGCGTGACCTGCCGGCTCAGTTACCCGGCCGACGGCCGCTACCCCATGCGCGCCTGGGAACGCGGCTACCTGCTGCGCGACCAGGTTTACCTGCCGCTGCCGGACTGCATTCCGGCCGGCGACTACCAGCTCGACTTGACCTTGCTGCCCCTGGCGGCCAGCCAGGCCGGCACGACGGTCGACGCAGCCTTGACCCAACAGCCGGCCGAGGAGCGCCAGGCGGTTGTCCTGGCGGACGTGGCAGTGACTGCGGGCGGGGACGGCTCGACCAACGGAGCGACGCCTCCAAGCCGGGCCGAGCTGTGGGTGGGAGCGCAGAAACTGACCGGCGGGCAGATCAGCCTGGATCAATTGCGCCAGGCGCTGACCGTCCTGGTCACCGTTCCCGGCGCCGGGGCGGAGACGCCTCCCCAGCCGTATTTCGCCCCTCTTTCCCGGATGGGCGAAGGCACCGGCGGGGTGGGGCAATGGTCGCCCGTGACGGTGACCGGCCAGGTCGCGCCTGTCTACGCCTGTCCCAACGGGACTCTGGCCGCCGGTTACAGCTTTTTCGTCGACGCGGCGGTAGCACCGGGCGCCTACCGCCTGCTAATGGACGGCGGCACCGGCGACACCATCCAGGTCAGCGTCGACACCCGCCCGCGCCATTTCGAGGCGCCGGCCCAGATCGCCAACGAGATCGAGGCCAATTTCTCCGGCCAGGTGACCCTGCTGGGTTACGACATCGACCTTTCACCCAAACTGCCAGGAGAGACCATCCCCTTCACCGGCTATTGGCGTGCCGAAACGCTTACCAAGTACGCGTTGATCGAGGCGCTGTACCTGCTGACCGGCGACACGATGGACATTCAGGGGCGCTCCGAATGGGCGTTGGGAGGCCATTACCCAAACCTGTTGTGGGCGCCCGGCGAATACGTCACCGAGACGCGGGCCATCCAGATCGAAAGTCAGGCACCGCCCGGCATGTACACCATTCAGTTGAGCCTGTACGGGTTTATGACGTTTGAGAACGGCGAGATCAGCGCCCCAATTTACGTACCGCTGACCACGCCCGAGGCCCAAGAGCCGATTGAAAAGCTGTTTCTGGGAACGGTGCGTATTCTGGACCCTGCCCACTTCCAGCCGGCTCAATTCCCGGTCGAGGCGCGGCTGGGAGAGAGCATCCGCCTGGACGGTTACGACCTGGCCGGCGACCGGTTCCGGCCCGGGGACAATCTCTCGCCGGCGCTGCATTGGCAGGCCGTCCAACCGCCGGACGCCGATTACACCGTTTTTTCACAGCTCGTCGGCCCGGATGGGGTCGTCTGGGCGCAGCACGACAGCCCGCCCCAATCCGGTCGTTTTGCCACCGGCCTGTGGCAGCCGGGAGATCCGGTTGTCGACCGCCATTTGCTCGAATTGCCGGCCGATATGCCGCCGGGCGCGTATCGTTTGCTGGTGGGTATGTACGAACCATCCACCGGCGCGCGGCTGGCTGCCAGCGCCGCCAACGGCACGCCATGGGCCGACGATGCGGTCCTGTTGACCACGATCACCGTCGAGTGAAACAGACGATATGAAACGATTGCGCGATCACTGGGGTTTGATTATCCTGCTGATCCTTTACCTGGCGGTGACGCTTTCCTACGGCATCCTCACCCCGTTAGGAGAAGGACCGGACGAAGTCGCGCACATTGAGTTGATCTACTTCATCGGGCAGAACGGCCACCTGCCGCGCACGCCCGCCGAGCGGGAAGAGGCCGGCCGCAAGGCGGACTGGCCGATGGCCTACCATGCACTCGTGTCCACCATCACGCGCTGGATAGACGCCGATTCCCCGGCAACCCTCAAGATTTCCGACACGTCGCTGCGCCGGTTACTGGCCGACGACACCGTGTCACCGCTGGCTCTGATTCACGCCCAAGATGAGGACTTTCCCTTCACCGGAATCAGCCTGGTGTGGCACCTGGCCCGGATCATCTCCACGTTACTTAGCGCGATCGCTCTGGTGGTCATCTATTTCAATGTGCTGGCTATCCAACCCGAACAATACTGGCTGGCAACCGGTGCCACAGCCGTCGTGGCCGCAATTCCTCAGTTCCAGATCATTTCCTCCTCGTTGAACGACGATAATCTTCTGGGACTGTTTATGGCCTTGTTCACGTTGTCACTGATCAGGGCGTGGCGTTACCCGTTTCGGTGGGCCCCCTACGTTTGGATGGGGCTGTGGCTGGGGCTGGCCTTCACCACAAAATACAGCGTGGTCTTGATGCCGGCTGTGGTTCTATTGGCCCTCGTCCAATTCTGGCACAACCACCGGCTCGCATTTCGAGCAGCAACCGGCCGTTTCTTTGCCTTTTTGGGCATTACGACCATCGCAGCCGCCTGGTGGCCGGTATTCATGGAAGCCAACTACAACCAAATCGACCAACTGGGCCTGGTGGGTGGACTATTGGAGCCCTTCGTGGGCGGCGGAGCCGATCGCACCACAGGCCACCTGGCCTCGTTGGCGACCGGCGGCCAAATCGGTAACGTAATCCACGTGACTGCCGGCGCGGACAGCCTCTGGAATTGGGCCGTCAGTCTGTTCTTGTCCTTCTGGTTCCTGGTCGGCAAAATACACATCTCGGCCGGCCTGGGGCTCTATCTGGTTTTCCTGGCCATCAGCCTGGTCGCCGGGGCAGGTATCTTCAGCATCCTGTTTTTGAGGCGCAATGGCCGAAACGTGTTGAAACAGGTGGATAATGGCATCCTGTGGTTGTTGTTGGCCCAGATTCTGGTTCTTCTGCCGGTCCTCCTGGTACGCTTCTCAATAACCCGCGACCGCTGGGAAACAGGGCAAGGACGCCATATCTTGTTCCCGGCCGCCACCGCTGTCGGCTTACTGCTAACGTTAGGGATCGGCTATTGGATACCCAAACGCTGGCGACACCTGACCGGGATCGGTTTGGCGCTTGTACTTCTCATCTGCAGCCTGCTGGGGTTTTTCGGCTACGCCTTGCCCAGTTTTCCCGCCAGGTTGCCCGTCAGCACGGCCGCCCATACCCTCGACCAGATACCCAATCAAGTCAACTGGCGTGGCGACGACGGAATCGAGTTGGTGGGCTACCAGGTGGGTA
>CAZHBM010000265.1:0-5952 GCA_964529945.1 uncultured Anaerolineales bacterium
TTGGCGGCGCAAAAAGATGTGTCGATTGTCGAAGCGCTGCCAGAACGTATGCCACCGGTCTCACTGGATCGCGGCAAGGTCGAACAGGTGCTCAACAACCTGATAACGAACGCCGTCAAGTTCTCTCCGGCGGGCAGCCAGGTCGTGGTTGAGGTCCGGCTGTATGAGGACGCAGTCCAGGTGTCGGTGCGCGACCAGGGACAGGGAATTCCGGCCAATGAGCTGAAGAAGCTGTTCAAACCTTTTGGCACGACCAGCGTGCGCGGTACGGCCGGCGAAAAGAGCACCGGCCTGGGCCTGATGATCGCGCGCCGCATTGTCGAAGGCCACCGGGGGCGCATTTGGGTGAAGAGCCAGGTTGGGTCGGGGTCGGAATTCTTTTTCACGCTCCCGTTGGCCGGCAGCCAACCGGCAGTGCGCGAGGCTGTCGACGAAGCAACCAGCCAATCGCTGCCGGCGGCAGGTGGAACGAGCGTTGGCGACCGCCGGCTGCGGATCCTGCTGGCGGACGACGTCGAGCTGAATCGCAAGATCGGCTTGCGCGTCTTGGAGCGAATCGGCTACCAGGCGGACCAGGCCAGTGACGGACAACAGGTAGTTGAGGCATTGGCGCGAAAGGATTATGACGTAGTGTTGCTGGACGTCCACATGCCCGGGAAGGACGGCCTGGATGCCACTCGCGAGATCCGGAACCGGCTGCCGGCCGAGCGACAGCCACGAATTATCGGCTTGACGGCCAGTGCAGGGGAGAGCGACCGCCGGGCCTGCCTCGAGGCAGGCATGGATGCCGTCTTGACCAAGCCCATCGATGCCGACTCCCTGGCCAGATTGTTGCAGGCCGGGACGGACTGACTTGGCGCCCTCGTCACCGAAACCTGCCCGGGACGTGCCGGGCTATGAAAACCTATCGTGAGGACTGTAGTGATGCCGTTTGTCTATATTCTGGAATGCGCCGACGCCAGCCTTTACACCGGCTGGACCACCAACCTGCAGCGGCGAGTTAAGGCCCATAACGCAGGCAGCGGCGGGCGCTACACACGGACCAGGCGACCGGTCCGGTTGGCCTATTGGGAATGGTGCCAGGACCGGGCGCAGGCGCAGCAGCGGGAAATCCAGATCAAGCGCTACCCGCGCAGCAGAAAGCTGGCCCTGGTTGAGGATTTTGGAGCGGAAAGCAGGCCGGTGCCGGATAACGGAGCAGACCAGGCCTGATGGGCCGGCCCGTGCGGGCCGGTTTGCACAACCAAACACACCTAAGCAGCTTCACTACAGAAAGGAAGGGAAAACGTGTCCCGAACGTTTTTTGACCTGAGCAGGATCGTAATTTTTCCGTTGATAGTTGTGTTCGCCGCCGGACTGGTGCCGGCTGCGGTAGCAGCAGCCCCGGCCGAGCAGGAGGTGATCTGCGCCCCCGAATATCGCGTGCAAGCAGGCGATTGGCTGAGCAGCCTGGCAGGGGAGTATCTGGGCAGTGTGACGGACTATCCAAAAATCGTGGCCGCTACCAACGCGAAACACGCAACCGACGACACCTTCGCTTCGATCTCCGATCCGAATGTGATCGAAATCGGATGGAAGCTGTGCATCCCGCCGGCCGGCGGTGAGGCAGAAGTTACCCAACCCGCCGACCAGACGCAGGTGATGACATTTGTGCCGGCCATACCCGAGGGTGAACCGGCCGCAGGAACGTGCAGCGAGCATTCGAGGATCTGGCCGCGCGAGGACGCCTGGCACTGTTCCATGGCCGACGCCGACATCTTGGATCCCTGCTTTGCGGTGCCGGACGGCAGCGGTGAAACGGTCGTCGTTTGTGGCGCGGACCCGGTGGACGACGCAATGGCACAAGCGATACAACCGGTCAAGGTCAAGCTAAGTGAGCCGCTTCCGCTCGTCATGGTGCCGGCCGACAAGCAGGCGCTGTTGAACGGCAACGGCTGGAAGCTGGTGTTGAGTGACGGCACCATCTGTGCCTTCACCGCCCTGGCGGAGCCGGTGACCGTAGACGGCAAAAACGCCATGTATCACTGCGGCCAAAATGAGCAGGGGCAGTACCTGTGGATTGTGGGTGACCTGCAGACAGGGGCGGTCTGGCAAGGTGAGCAGTACGTCGCCAGCATGGGCGAAGACGGGGTGGTCATCAAGGATCCACGGACGGTTCAGATCAGGATTGTCTGGCAGTAGGTCAGGATGGCTATTCGAGCGGCCTGATCTCGAGAGCCGTCACGCCCAAAGCCTCCTTTTCAGGTGGGTATAGGGCGCGGCAGGCCCGGACCAGCGCTTCTGGTGTAGGCAGATCAGGGGCGATGGCGGCCACGTCTTCTTGGCTGGCCATCGCCTCAAAGTCTGGGTAGTGGCGCACGTCCGAGATCCGGTAGGCATAGGTCTCGTTAAGCAGCAGCACGTCTCCCGGCTGCAGGCGGGCGATGTTGCTGTAGGATACGCGAACCTCAACTGTCTTGGCACCCGCGAGAATCTGCCGCAAATATTCCTCTTTGATCCACAGAGTCTTGGTCCTCACAGGTCTTTTTCTCCGTGTGTTGCCGGTAACCCTTGCCCGTGTTTTGTTGTCAAAGGTTCATTGACCTTCCGAGGCGGCCCCACTACTCGGGCGCGTGAAGGTGGGCATCGCCTCTACCGCCTGAATGATTTCAAGCCGGTTGCCGGCAGCGCCGTCGAACCAGGCGGCCGGGTCGCTCGGATCCGCTAGCAACCAGGGGCAGAAGGCGAACAGGTAATCCGGTAACGGCTGCCCGTCGGACACGGTGCCGGTCCTGAACCAGTCGAAGACGGCCAGGAGATAGCGGCGAGACAATTCCTGGCTGACGGGCGGGAAACGGTCATCCTGTGCCTCGCCGGGCCGCCAGCCGCCTTCACCGACGATCATAGGCGGCACGTAGCCCAGTTCCTGTTGAAAGACGGCTGCAAAAGCGCGATAACCCAACACTCCGTTAACGTCCTCGCCATATTCGGGCGGGTGGTTGAGCCCGTAAAGGTGGGGCACAAAAAACGTTCTGGACAAAACGGGCGCGGAAGTCGTCGACTGCAGGCGCCGCAGCGCTGCCACCAGCCAGTCCGTGTCCACAAACTGCAGGCCGACGTAGCCGCCGGCCTCGTATACCTCACCGGCCGCCAGGGCCAGGTTGTTCAAAAACAGGGTCTGGTCGACCTGACCCGCCCCCTCCCATTCCTGCAGCAGGCTGGGCTCGTTGTAGAGCTGCATGTAAGGAGCCATTCCCCGGGCGCGCAGGTAGTCTACGTCGGCTTTCCAGTCGTCGTATGGTTGGTAGGGACGCACGAAGGGGCGCCAGACCACCGTAATGTCGGCTGCCTGGAAGATGGGAGCGATGCGCAACAATTGATCGTGATTCTGATAGGTGACCACAGTCCAATGCAGATGCAGGTCCTGCATACGGTTGACCTGGCGCTGGGCCTCGATCTCATCAAACTGGTGGCTTTGCAGGAAATGGATGCCCAGGCCGTTGTCGGCCGCCGGCCGAGGCCAGGTTGCCAACCAGGCGGCGTAATCTTCGTGGGGCGAGGGAAAATCTACCGGCGGAACGATGTATTGGTGGGCCGGCACGGGGGTGAAGTGGGCGGTGCGGCGCGCATCGGCGCCATAGACGGTCCATTGCCGGCCGTCGTAGTGGACCCGGCCGTGAGATCCGACCAGCCACAGGTCGCCGTCGCGCCCGGCCAGCGCCCTGGTGGCCCGGCCGTCGAGCAGCGGATTGTCGGCCGTCCGGTACACGGTGCTTCCGCCGGCAAGATCGAAATAGGCCAAAAAGTCACGCCCGGCCAACCAAGCGCCGGTCTCTGCGGCCGGGGCAATGGACAAGGCCTCTGAACCCGCCGCGAAATCCGGCAGCGCAACGGCCGACCAGTCATCGCCGGTGAAACGCCAGAATCCGGCCTGGCTGGCTGCCCAGATGGTGCCGCCGGTCCCGATTTGCAGAGCGACGACGGGCGGCATCGCGTATTGCCTCCAGGTATCCTCAGCGACCTGGTAACGCAGCAGGCCGGCGCAGCTGGTGCCAACCCACAAGGTTTGGCCGTCCGCAACAGTCGCCAGTGCGGTCACGTTGCGCAAGGGATCAAGCAGCGGTAAACCGCCGCCGTCGAGCCGGTACCAAGTCTCGGTTCCGTCCGGGCTGCGTTTGACCAGGCCGTTGCCCAAGACCGTGGCCTGGCTCGCGGTATCGAGGTGATTGGCGTCGGCGTACCATAGGCTCCCGCTCGCGTCGACGGTCAGGGCCGAAATCCAACCCGAACCGGGGTCTCTTACGGCCATCCGATCGTTCGAGGCTGGGTCAAAGCGCCAGATCGAGCCATCGTTGGTGCCGGCAAAGACGGTTGTGTCTGAACCGTCGATGGCGGTCACGTAGGTGCCGGGAACAAAATCAATCTTGGTGTAGTCTTGGGAGTCGAGGTCCCAGCGGGTCAGCCGGCCGGCGGAGTTGGCCGTCCAAAGGGTATCTTGGCCAGCCATAGCGGCTGTGGCCGGCGGGTAGGCGCCGCCGCTTTCTGGGAGAATGGCGGCCGGCAGGCCGGCAAGGGGCGGCGAGCAAGGCGACACGTCGGCCGGCGGCCCCGGTTTTGGGCCAACCCGTGAAGCAACTGGCCCACACGCGAGGCACGAACCGCCGGCCAGCAACAAAAGGACCAGCGCCCTCAGCGCTTTGGACGCCAGGTGACTTGTTCTGCGGGCGGCACCATAACCGGAGCGTGGTTGCGCGGCCAGAATCCTTTCCGTAGGGGCAGCCAATGCGTTGGTCAGTTGCCGGCAAACTCCCGAAGCCGCGCGGGAAGGTGAATGGGAGCGACGTGGCCTGAGCCGGGGGAGTGGGTGCATACAGACTGGGTCAGTCGCCCGATTTGCCCAAATTCTTGCCGACGGAAAAGGCCTTGCCCAGAGACGCTCCGATGCCGTGATAGCTGTTTGTTCCCGGGGTGAAAATCACCGGACGTACAGCCTTTATGTCCAGTTTCCCGGCATCGTTCAAGACGTCTGCGTCGGCCTTCACGTCCAGAATCTTGCCGATGAATTGGGTGTGCAGTCCAATCTCGACCGTATGGATGATCTGGCACTCGACAATCAAGGGAAATTCCTTGATGTAGGGAGCGTTAACCAGGTCACTTCGCGCGATGGTCAGGCCGGCAGCGGCAAATTTGTCCCCGTTTTTTCCGGAGACGAGGCCAAAATAGTCGGCCTGGCTGACGTAGTCTTCGGAGGGGACGCTGATGGTGAAAGCCTTTTGGTTCATCAGGTTGCGATAGGTGTATGTGGCTTTTCTAAGTGATATAGCGACACAAGGTGGCTGCGAGCAGCAGATGCCGCCCCAGGCCACCGTCATCGCATTCGGCCTTCCTTGTGTATCATAGGTGCCGATCACCCAGGTGGGGGTTGGCACAACGACTGTGTTGGCGCCCAGCGACTCTTTCATTTCGCTCCTCCCGTCTAGTGCGTTCAAGGAATAGTGCACTTTGAACTACTTATCATTCTATCCTCTGGGCGGCCTCACGTCAAGGGGTTTCGCGGGTCGAAAGACCTTTGTCCGGCAAAAAAAGACCATGAGAAGGAATTTGATAGCGCCGCCAGGAAACGTGTAATGATTTGTTAATATCTTCTTTACCAGATCTTAATGACAAATTGAGGTTGCCGGGTGTACAATAAGTAGCTACCGGCTTTTCGGCCGGAAAGAGAATTGGACAGTCCAGTGTTGTGGACTGGGTCTATAGAATGTGAGATGGTGAATATTATGGCTGACGAGAATCAGAAACGAAACGGCAACGGGTATAAATTCTATCGCGTGTCGCTTGACGCTGTCTGGAAAGGCGCTTCCAGTGAACTTGAAGCTACGCTGCGCAGCCTGCGCATTCTGAGGGCCGAACGCGAGGCTGAGTTGGCGCTAGAACGACGCCCCAAATACGTGGTGGTCGATCCGAGTTTGCCTT
>CAZHBM010000266.1:0-5946 GCA_964529945.1 uncultured Anaerolineales bacterium
ATCGAAGTTCACTGCCGTCATTTTAATTCGGGATTGTCCAAAACACAAAGGCTCCTAGACCGGAGCCACTAGCTGAACAGACTAGAGTCGCATCGCGGACAAAAAAAGAAGACCTCACACGCTTGTGTGAGGTCGGGAAGGGAATGTACCCAGAGCGGGAGCGGCGGATGGGATTGCCTCTGAGTATAGACCTGAATCGCCCGATTGTTCTCTCCTCGAACGGTGGATGCGCACCATGTGCGAAGAATGTCTGGACAAGCCGTTGATCTTCAACCAAATCTTCAAAATATGAAGATCCTCCTCGAAATCACTCGAGATGGATCTGTTGATACCCATTGCCATTGCGGCCGCCTCGTTCGGGAAACCCTGATCCGTTCAACGTCTTTCGCCGTTTATTTGTGGACAGGGTTTTTGCACGATACGCGAGTTCGCCTCTTCCTATCGCCGGATGCCACCCGGCGATAGGAAGAGCGTGTGGAAAGGCCCCCCCGAAATTCCTGGCAAAACAATTGTGAATCACTCTTGACAAATGTGAATTCATGTGGTAATATGTGCATGCACAAATGACACAGCATCATGCACAAAGGGGAATGATGAAATTGTATGCCTCTATTGTTTTTCCGAGATCTTCCTCGCACCAATATGGACCGGAAAAAGGCTCGAGTACAGAAACACCAGCCCCCGATCATCCGATTATTCCCCAATCTGACCCAAAGAGACAATTTGATGTGGCAAAAACGCCCGAAGTGAGTGAGTAATCAATGACTGTTCCCATGCTCCAAATCGCAATGGACTATATCACCCTGCCGCCCGCGTTGGCTATGGCATCCAAGGTGGAACATGAAGTCGACATCATCGAGATTGGTACCCCACTCTGCAAAGCGGAGGGACTGAATGCCATTCGTGCCATGCGCGAGTTGGTGGGGCCCGACAAGTTGATTTTGGCTGATTTTAAGAGCCCCGATGTCGGTGGCCTGGAGGCCAAGATGGCCTTTGACGCCGGTGCCGATTTTATGACCGTGATCGGCGGCGCTGCATTGGCGACGGTAGAATCCGCACTGGAGGTCGCCAGGGATGCAGGCAAAGAAATGCTAATGGAGCTGACCGGCGTGCGCGATATCATAGGCCGTGCGCGCGAGTGGCGGCAGGTTGGTGTCGATTGGATGGTCTATCACCGAGGCTGGGATGAACAGGCCTATGCCCGGCAGTGGGAGGATGAGGATCGTGTTGTCATCCGTCAACTCATCGACATGGGTTTCAAAATCACAGTGACGGGCGGTATCACAACGGCACTCCTGCCCTTTTTCCAGTCGTTGCCCGTGTCGGTGGTCATTTGTGGGCGCGGGATCAGGGAAACACCTGATCCAAGGCAATCCGCACGCGAGTTCCGCCAGGAGATGCAGCGCTTGTGGGGCGGCGGCGTAAGCAGTGGCCTGACCCCTGCCTATGCCGGTGGCAAGGTAGCCACCAGTACGACGGCAGAAAATGCCGCAAAGGCAATCCGCTGGGGTGTAAGCCAGATGGGGTTGATGCTGACTGTAGACGGCACCGACTGCCCGGGCTGTGATTCGCCGCACCGGTTCTGTTGGGGAACCGCAGTCGAGGTGGCTGTGCCGACCGGTGTGGATGCCGGAGACCTGGTAGCCAGGATTGCACAGAATTATGGGCATACCCCAGCGGTGACCCGGAGCAGCAACAGCAGCTTCGTGCTTGATCCAGCCCGACTGCCCGCCTCAGGCAGCACGCCCACCGAAGTGCTGGAATTGCTCAAAGCCACGGGTAACGCGCTCCGTACCCTGGGGTGCTCAGTGGACGTAACGGCGGGGTTAGCGGTCGCTGATAATATTTTGCGCAGTTAGGCATAGGAATTATTCCCAGTCGAAAAATCAGCTGTTCAGAAAACCAAGCAGGAGGAACAATGGCACAGACAAAGGTGCAGAAGACGGCTCTAGGAATGGTTGAAACCCGTGGTCTGGTGGCCTCGATCGAGGCGGCGGATGCCATGAGCAAGGTAGCGTACGTTCAATTATTGGCGCAAGAGGAGATCGGTGGAGGGTATGTGACTATCTTTGTCCGTGGGGAAGTCGGCGCTGTTCAGGCATCGGTGGATGCCGGCGTAGCTGCGGCCAAGCGGGCAGGGGAGCTGGTTGCGGCGCACGTTATCGCCCGGCCGCATGCCCTCACGGACAAGCTGCTGCCGTCCGGTAAGACCAAAATCGTCCGTGCATTGGCGGACTGAAAGGGCTAAATCATGGATCTTAGGACTTATGTGTTTATCGATTCCATGCAGCCCCAGTACGCTGCGCTAACCGGTATCCTGCAAAAGGGAGATACGCCAGTGGAGGGAATGTCCCAGGTAATTATGGAACTGGCGCCGGCGAGCGATGTGTACGAGGTGCTGGATGCTGCGTTAAAAGCGACGGACGTCCGACCAGGGCAGTTGCGTGTGGAACGCTCATATGGTTCCCTCGAAATCCACAGCTTTCACCAGGAAGCCGTCAAAGTGGCGGGTCGTGAGGCATTGGCCAAGTTCGGGTTGACCGAGTCTGACCGCTTGAAACCGGAGATCATTTCCGTCAAAACAGTGACCGGAGTTGACCCCTGGGAGGCGCAACTGGTCAACCAGGATAGCAGGGGCGGCTTGCTGCTGCGCGGGCACACGTTGTGTGTGATTGAGGTTCAGCCGGCGGCTTACGTGGTGCTGGCGGCCAACGAGGCGGAAAAGGCGGCGGACATTACATTGGTGCATTATCAGCCGTCGGGACTGTTCGGGCGACTCTTCATTGCAGGTACAGAATCGGCCGTTCAAGTGGCACGGGATGCGGCTGTGACCGCGGTTGACAGCCTGCCCGGTCAGAGGAGTAGTAGGTAGGTGAAGATATTTTATTCCGCCCAAGATATCGAGGAACTGGCAAGCCAGGGAGTGCGCGAGTTGATCGTTGATGACGACACAATGCTCACTGCTGTGGCGCGGGATAGGGCAGCGCAACTTGGCGTGAATCTGGTACCGGCTGGGCAAGGGGGTTCGGCCCCAATATCTGCACCCGTGGCGGCGGCGGTAACGCCTTTGAAGCCCCTTGGCTGCCAACACGGCCTGGCCAAGAATGACCAGCGCCGGACCAGCGCGGCGAACCGCAGAACGGACAGCAGCAGCCCGCTTGTGGACGATCTGATCGGTGCAGTCAAACGGCTTGCAGCGCGGGATCGGGGAGGCCGGAAATGATTATTGCTCAAGTTTACGGTACTGCGGTGGCTTCGGCAAAGCTGGACGCACTCAAAGCGAGCAAATTACTTGTAGTGCGGCAGACCGATGCCAAGGGAAAAGCGGTAGGCACGCCGTTTTTGGCTATGGACCTGGTCGGCGCGGGTGAAGGCGAGCTGGTCATTGTGAGCCAGGGCAGCTCGGCCCGGGTGGTGGTGGGCGATGACCGTTCACCGGTGGATGCCGCAATCGTTGGTATTCTCGACTCCTTGCGTTGCGGTGGGGAGACTACTTTCAGGAAGGAATGATCTATGGCAAACGAAAATGGATTTTCGAATGGGGATGTGGACCCTGGTATGCGGGCCCTGGGGATGATTGAGACCAAGGGTCTAGTGGCCTGCATCGAGGCTGCCGATGCCATGGTCAAAGCAACGAGCGTCAGATTGTTGTCGCGCCGGGCAATCGGCGCCGGGTATATGACCGTTATGGTGCGGGGCGATGTCGGTGAAGTGCGTACCGCCCTCGAGGCGGGTTCGCAGGCTGCCCGGCGGCTGGGCCAGGTTGTGTCTGTGCGGATTCTGCCCAGTCCGCATCTGGATCTCGAAGAAATCTTGCCGGCAGAAGTGGAGTAAGACGATGGCGCCTCGTATCACGCCATCGCGGCTGCTGGTCAAGAAACAACGCGGTCAGAAAATCACTATGCTGACTGCGTACGACTTTCCGATGGCCTCGTTTATCGACCTGGCTGGGGTTGACATCGTGTTGGTCAGCGATGCTGTAGGCACGGTCGGTAACGGTCGGCCAGAAGCGGTATCGGTTACTGTGGATGAGATGATCTACCACACCAAGGCCGTACGCAACGGCACAAACCGTTGCATGGTTGTGACCACGATGCCCTTTGGATCCTACAACACGACGGAGGACGCCCTGGCAACGGCAACCCGCCTGATGAAAGAGGGAGGGGCCGATGGCGTGCATCTGGAGGGCACAAAACGGGAGAGCAAGCTGGTTAGTGAGATCACCGCCAATGGCATTCCCGTGATGGGCCACGTGGGTGTGACAAAATTGAATATCGTCCGCACCGGAAGCATCAAATTGCCTGCCAAGGATGCTGCATCGGCGCGTGAGATCATCGATGATGCGGTTGATATGGCACGCTGTGGGGCCTTCGCCCTGGTACTTGAATGTCTGCCTGAACGGCTGGGGTACATAATCACCCGCAGCCTGGATATCCCGACCATTGGTATCGGTTCCGGAGCGGAGTGCGATGGGCAGGCCCTGGTCACGCAGGATATGCTCGGTCTTTACAAAGAGGTGGCACCTCGTTTTTTGAAAATTTACGCCGATCTCTCGACAACAACCATCAAGGCTCTTACCCAATTTCGTGAAGAGGTCGAGAGCGGAGTATATCCGGCTCCTGAACACTGCTATCCGATCGACGAGCCGGAGCTGCAGGAACTGTTGGCACAAATGCGATCATAATGTCGACTTTGAGATAAGTCGCGACGGAGTCCAAATCCAATTCTCAGCACCCTGAAGTGGGTGTTGACCAGAAAACAAGGGAGCTAGGATCAGTGGCTGAATCACTAAAAGGAAAAGTAGCAGTAATCACTGGAGTAGGCTCTGGGTTTGGCAAAGCCACGGCAGAGCTGTTTGCCCAACTTGATCAGGTCAATCTCGTCTTGATCGACCTTAATGAATCTGCCCTCAAGGATACTGTGACCGCCTGCGAGGCAGCTGGATCGAAAGTTATTTGGTTTGCCGGCGATGTGACCAAGTTGGTTACCTTTGAGCGGGCACTCAAGGAAACTCTCGACGCCTTTGGCAAGGTCGATTTCCTCATCAATTACGCGGGCGGTGCGCTCAAAGTGGCAGCCATCGAGGAAATGGACGACGACATCAACCGGCGCATCATCGATCTGAATCTAACCAGCGTCATCATGAGCTGCCGGACTTTCACCCCCCAATTCAAGAAGCAAGGCGACGGCAAGATCATCAATGTGTCCAGCGCCTGTGATCGTCGTTGCTGGCAGGGCTGGTCGGTATACTCTGCCGCCAAGGCGGGTGTCAATGCCTTTACCAAGTGTCTCTACACAGAGCTGCGGCCTCACGGTATCTGCGTCACTCTGCTTGTGCCTGGCGGATCCAATACCGGCTTCCAGGGAGCGGCCGAAGGCGTCGACGATTTCGAGTGGGACGAGACGCTGGCCGTACGCCCTGAGCACTTCGCCGATATGGTTTACCAGACCTGTGCCCTCTCCAAGGGCGGGTGCGTTACTGAGATGCTGGTATATGGGTTGGCCCAGGACGTCAGCGGGTACTAATCCATGGTTTCTGCCCCAAACAGAAGCCATCCGGCAAAATGCGAAACCCTTTCGATCGATCCAAACGACATCAATGTGCGCGGATAGAAGGAGGTGATTGGGCGTTCACCAACCGGTGTTATGATCAAAGTACCAACCCAATTGTAATCGAGAGAGGAGAGATAAGTCCCATGAAGAAGTACATGTTCGTTATGATGTCTTTGTTGGTGATTGTGGGTCTTGTTTTGTCAGCTTGTGGCCCTGCCTCCACGCCCGAACCCGCTGCAACTGAGGCCCCAGCGACACAAGAACCCGCAGCTGTCCAAGCTACCGAAGCGCCAGCAACCGAAGCGCCGGCAGCAAGTGGTGAAGGTCCGAAGAAGATCGCGTTCTTTGTGTCGGACCTGTCTAACGTGTTCCACCAGGCGCAGTTTGCCGAGG
>CAZHBM010000267.1:0-5901 GCA_964529945.1 uncultured Anaerolineales bacterium
CGGTACGCCGCATTACATGTCACCGGAACAAGGCATGGGACAGGAAGAAGACGCCCGCAGCGACATCTACTCGTTGGGCGTTGTCCTCTACGAAATGCTGACCAATCAGGTGCCTTTTAACGCCGACACCTCGGTAGCAGTGATCTTCAAGCACGTTCAAGATCCATTGCCGCTGCCACACACGGTTAATCCAGACATCCCCGAAGCGCTGGAGAAAGTGGTCGTCAAATCGATGGCCAAGAAGCCGGAGGATCGCTATGCCACCGCCGGCGAAATGGCGGCTGCGCTACAAAAGGCCATCGCCCACGGCGCGGACCCCTATGCCGCCGAGACATCCGGCACCAAGCCGGTGATTGAGGAACGGGAAACGCGGTCCAAATGGGCGGTGATCGGCGGCAGCCTGGCCGTCGTGGTGATATTGGGCGCGATACTGGTGGGCGTGTTGACCATGACACCCCTGCCGGCGGCTTCGGCACCCACGGCTACTCCCAAGCCAACCCATACGGCTGTGCCACCCAGCGCCACCGCTATAGCACCAAACACCGCAACGCCTGTACCACCTACCCCCACCTCCTTGCCGCCGACTGAGACAGCGGTGCCAACCATCGCCCCGGTGATTGAGGCAGAACCACCTACAGCCACTCCCACCGTCGAGGAACCGGCCGGCCCTGCCTATCGCTACCCGGCACCGGTTCCTGTCGAACCGGCTGATGGCGGTACGGTCACCGGTGATTTTATCTTTCTTAAGTGGGAACCTGTGACCGAACAACTGGCGGACGACGAATGGTATGCGGTGCGCCTGCTGTATTTCCAGCAGGGTCAAGCGGTATACCAGGGTGACCGCACCAAAGATATTGAATGGCGCGTGCCGGCCGAACTGCGTTACCAGGCCGACGGACCCGAACTGCGCTACCAATGGTACGTATACGTGGAAAAAGAGACCGGCGGTGGCACCAGCATACCAGTGAGCCCTGAGAGCAACACGTTCAGTTTTCGCTGGGAGTAATCCTCCCACGATCCACTTTACTCCAGGATAATATCAGCCGTTCAAAAACCGTTTTGCACCCCAATAGGAGTATCTCCACCATGACAGGCAAGTCCCTCGCGTTTTTTGTCTTGATAATCCTCCTGGTTGCCGCTGTCGGCCTGAGTGCTTGCGCCGGCCAACAGACGACCCAGTTGTTGCCAACGGTGGTGGTCAACGCGCCGTCCGAGGGTGCCACTACGGCATTGGGCCAACCGGTGACGGTGCAGTCGCTGTCTACCAGCGCCGACGGCATCCGCCGCGTTGAACTGTGGGCCAACGGCCAGCAAGTCAAGGTCGACGCCCCATCCAGCCCGCAGCAGTCGTACAGCGTCGGCCAGCAATGGACGCCGCCGGCCGAAGGCACCTACGCCCTGGAAGTACGCGCAGTCGACACCAAGGAGCAACAAGCTTTGGCCAGCGTCCACATCAGCGTGCTGCCGGCCGCAGGCGAACCGACTCAGGAAACACGCACAGCGACGATGGTTTCCGAAACGGAGCAACCGCCAGAGCCGACACCCACCAGTGGGCTCGTGGACCAAATTGAGCCTGACGTGACCGATGAGACTTTGGATGCGTCGCCGGAGCCGTCACTGGCGGGTACTGAAGAAACATCTGATCTGACACCAACTTTGGAAGCGACCGCCGCACCGACGGTTGAGGCTACTTCGCCGCCCACACCTCTACCCGGCACCGCTACTCCAACCGCCGTCCCGCCTGTGGAGGTACAATTCTGGGCCGATCCGTTCATCGTGAGCTGCGACTCGCCCTCAACCACGCTGCATTGGCGGGTCACCGGCGGCACTGCACTCCAGATCACCCTGTCGTCCTGTTATGCCGCTACAATCGGCATTTGCGACCGGCTGAACGTGCACCAGGTGAACAGCCGGGAGGGCAGCGAGACGGTCACGCCCGGCGACAACATGAACTACATTCTCGAAGTCGAAGGCTACGGCCCAAATCTGGCACCGGTGGCTGAAAGAACGGACATCCTGGTCGGTCTGACCGTGCCCGACTCACCGGCGGTAGCGCCGTGGAGCGCCGGGCCGGATTTTACCGACGTCAGCACCACCAAGGCTTGCAGTTACGCCCTCTCCTCCTTGGGATTGTCCAGTTGCAGTGGATCGATGGTCTACAAGCGTGATGGCACCGAGGTAGCGGTGATGGCCCCCAGCGGCATCTACGTGCTCAACGCCGACGGCAGCCAGGTGCGCCAATTGATCACCCCTCCGGGCTACAGCCCGGGCGGCGAGATTGCCTGGTCTCCCTATGGGGAATACATCGCCTACACGTACGCCGACAGCGGCATTTTGAAGGTCGGCGTGACACGTTATAACGGCACCACCCCGAATGACCTATGGGTCATCAATCCTGAGGGCACCACGGACTGGCCGCGCTGGACGACCGACCAGCGATTAGTGGTCACCTCAGGGCAGACCTCGTTTGCGGGCAACATATACGTAGTCTGGATGAGCGGTCCACCGGCCGAGATCCACCCGGTGCAAAAATGTGAAACCTACGAGATGACCGCCACCGAATCACGTCAGGCCTATTTCCCCTGGGGACCGGGCAAGTATTGGATCGGCGGCAGCCCCCAATCCTACGAGTCGGATTGACAGCTCACCGGCCGGACAAAGCGGCGGCTCGAGATCGGAAAATCGCAGCCGGGCCGCCATTTTTTGGGCGCCTGTTCGTGAAATACCCCGCGAAAGGGTCTGTCCCAAATTTTTGCAGGAGGAATTGGACCGAGCCAAAGCTTGACCGCCAGGCAGGCTCATGAGAGACGACTCACTTTATGTATTGAAGGGTGCGTAGAATCAGGTAGTCATCTTCATTTTTTGTGGAAGGCCTTCCACAAAAAATGAAGATGAGACAGAACCGGGCACCGGCTCATGCGGGGTTCTCCACCAAAAAATAGGACACCTCCCCACGAAAACCCAAATTGACAGGAGCCGCTATGTGTACTATTCTGGGCGTGGTGCGGTGCTGGTCTCTCGTAGAGGCCAGCGTTTGAGAATAATAAAGAACGTGAGTGATTCGTATGGCTATTCGAGAAATCCTGTTGGCCAGCGACCCGAGGCTGAGGCAGAAAGCCAAAGCGATTAAGGACTTCAGTCCCGAATTGCGGACGTTGGCGGAAGATATGTTGGAGACGATGGAGGCAGGCAACGGAGTCGGCCTGGCTGCGCCCCAGGTTGGGCTGTTGCACCGCCTGTTTGTGGCCCGGATACCCGAAGATCCGGAAGACCCGAACAGCGGCAAACGCTATATGCTGGTGAATCCACAGATCGTGAAAGCCAGCAGAGAGCAGGTGGAAGGGGTCGAAGGCTGCCTGTCGATTCCGTCCTGGTACGGTCGGGTTTGGCGACCCGAGTGGATCGTCGTCAAGGCGCGTTCGGTTGCCGGAAAGCCGATCCGTATCAAGGCCGAAGGCTATCTGGCACGGGTATTTGCCCACGAAATCGATCACCTGGACGGCATCTTGTTTACCGATCATATCGAGAATCCAGAAGATCTGTGGCAGTACACTGAAGAAGAGGAAGAGAGCGAGCAAATCGTCGCCGCTTGACGAGGCGGGCGTTATTGCGTTGAGTCTGGATGTGAGATGGTGATTAGCAAGTGCCCCAGATAGGTTGGCTGGGGATTTTTTGTCGGTGAGAGTGATTATGAGAAGCTACGTATTGAAGCACGCCCTGTTGTTTGTGGCCGGGTTCAGCCTGGTCTTCGTTCTGGTATTTGGGGTTCCCACCACCCTGCTGGGCAGTCTGGTCTACGCCCAGCGCGATCTGCTGGCCGCCATTGGCGGTCTGCTGATTCTGATCCTGGGGCTGCATATGGCCGGCTTCTTCAAGGGGCTGGTGCGCCTCACCCGTTTGGGCGGCAATACACTACAGCCACTCACCCGGGCCATCGACCGCGCCGATCACACCCTGGACGCCATCATCTTGCCCGAGCGCCGCTGGCAGACGCAACAGAGCCAATCGCCCAGCTACATCCGCTCGCTGCTGGTCGGCGTCACCTTTGCCGCCGGCTGGACACCCTGCATCGGGCCGCTGCTGGGCATGGTGCTGATGATCGCGTCGGTCAACCCGGGACAGGCCTTGGGGCTACTGTTGGTCTACTCGTTGGGGTTAGCCATACCATTCCTGGTTATGGCCTCCCTGCTGAGCGCCGCCACCAATTTTGTCCGGCGCCTGAATCGCTACATGGGCGCCATAGAGATGGTCAGTGGAATCCTGCTGGTGGTGGTCGGTATTCTGCTCATCCAGGGAACCTTCGCCCAGCTCAACTTCTTGTTCAGCAGCAGCGCGCCGGCCTGGCTGACGGACGTGGAAGTCAGCCTGATGCCGCAGGGCGCCGACATCAGCTTCCCGCTGGCGTTCCTGGCCGGCTTGCTTTCTTTCCTGTCGCCGTGCGTGTTGCCGCTAATGCCGATCTACATCAGCTACCTGACCGGCACCATGCTCGGCTCCCAGGCCGGCCAACCACAGCCGGCCGCCGGCAGTATGGGCTGATGTCGCCGATGCAAACAGATCGGGGCGCGGAGCGTCGTTTATGAGCAAGCTACGGGTGCGCCTGTACGTCAGGCCCAATTGCGGCACCTGTGACCAGGCTGCCGATCGGCTGCGTGAAGCGGTCGGCGGCACCTCAGTTCAGGTGGAGACCGTCGACGTGAGCAGCGACCCGGTCTACAGCCAGCTCTATGGCGATCACCTGCCGGTGGTAGATTTCGGCGACAACGTGCGGCTATACTGGCCTTTCAGCATCGACGAAATACGGCAGTCGCTGCAACAGGTACGCAGCAGCCAGCCGGCTCAGGGCTGTGCGCGTTGGCTGGTGATTGCAGTCGACCGGTTCGTCTACCTTTTCTCCAAATACTGGCTGCTGTTCATCATCGTGTTGATCGGCATTTACGCCGGGTTGCCGTTGTTGGCGCCGCTGCTGATGGGTGCCGGCTACGAGACTCCGGCCAACCTGATATACTCGGCCTATCGTTTCGCCTGTCACCAACTGCCGTCACGGTCGTTTTTCGTGGGTGGTCAGCAGGTGGCCTATTGCGAGCGCTGTATGGCCACCTACACCTCGCTGCTGGTGGCGGCCATTCTCTTCGGTTTTGTACGGCACCGGCTGAAACCACTATCGTGGAAACTGTACCTGCTGTTTTTGGTTCCCATGGCCATCGACGGCCTGACCCAACTGGTGGGATTGCGCACCAGTGGGTGGGTGTTGCGGACCATCACCGGCGCGTTGTTTGGTTTCGGGTCGGCCTGGTTCGCCTTTCCCTACCTGGAGCAGGGCTTTCGCGACGCACGCCAACAGATCGAAGACAAATTGCCATCCGATTAACCCAGCAGTGATTGCGGTGTAGCGGCCGGCATAAGGGACACAGACCTTTCGATGAAAACACGACTGAGCCTGTTGCTGGCTCTGGTGCTGGTGTTGCTGGCGGCCCTGATCTCATTGGGCATCTTCGAGCGCATCCCCCACGTCGAAGATGAGGCCGCTTACCTGTTTCAGGCCCAGGTGTTAGCCCGGGGACAGCTGAGTGCACCCGTACCGCCCGAGCCAGACTCCTACTGGTCGCCGTTCGTCATCGATGTACATGGCCAACGCTTCGGCAAGTACCCGCCCGGCTACCCGTTCCTGCTCAGCGTGGGGGTATTGGCCGGCGCGCCGTGGCTGGTCAACGCCTTGCTGGGGGGATTGACGTTGGTACTGCTGGCCGACGCCGGCCGGCGGCTGTATTCCCCATTTGCCGGCCTGATGGCGGCTACACTGGCGTTGACCACGCCTGTCTTTCTGGCCCACACCGGATCGCTGTTGTCCCACCCGGCGGCCATTTGCGCCGTTGCGGCATTGGTGTGGGCCGTGGCCGG
>CAZHBM010000268.1:0-5899 GCA_964529945.1 uncultured Anaerolineales bacterium
CCAAGCGGTGCCAGACACCGATGGTGGTTATCAGCAAAGACAACGTGAATGAGGCCCATCCCTGGGTGCCGACGGAACAATCCACCGAGAATGCTATCCACGCGCAATGCGGCAACGTAGATGCCGCAGGAGCGGCGATGGAAAACCCCACCGATACGGCAGCAATTGAGAAAACGCTGCGTATTGCCTACATTAAGCCTGGTACGGCTGAATACTACGAGTATGGACTTGATGGCGCCAAGATGGCCGCCGACCAGCTTGGTGCCGAGTTGATCGTGTTTGAATCGGAAGGCAACCTGGAGAAAGAGATTGCCAACGTTGAAGACGCGATTCAGCAAGGGGTTGACGGCATTGTGCTGTTTTCAGTAGGCAAGTCGTCCAAGGAAGCGGCGATCGAGTTGATCTCGGAAGCCGGCATTCCGATGGCGAACATCTACGGGTATGATCCGGCACTGGCGGACAAGGCGAACGTGTTCGTGGAGGCGGATGCGCCCTACAGTGGTAAGGTGATTGGTGAGTGGATGGCGGCGAACGTTCCCGAGGGAAAGGTTGCCATCATTCAAGGTAAGCTGGGGCGTGGGGATGCGGAGGCTTACACCGAAGCATTCAAGGCGGCGCTGGCTGCGAATCCGAATCTGGAAATAGTGGCGGAGCCTGAGGGTGGTTGGGACCGGTCGATGGCGGTGTCTGCGATGGAAGACGTCTTGACGCGGTTCCCCGACCTGAAGGCGGCGTTCATTCAGAATGAGGACATGGCCCTGGGGGCGATGGAAGTCATTCGGGACCAGGGAGCGGACGTGGTGATCGCCACGCAGAACGGGACGCCGGCCGGGTTGGAGGCTATTGCGGCGGGTGACATCGCGGCCACAGTTGGCTGGTCGCCGTCGGAAGAGGCTACGATGGCTCTGTCGCGACTGGTTGAGTACATCCGGACCGGTGTCGAGCCTCAGCCCAAGCGGTGCCAGACACCGATGGTGGTTATCAGCAAAGACAACGTGAATGAGGCTCATCCCTGGGTGCCGACTGCCGAGTCTACCCAAAATGCCATTCATGCGACTTGTGGCAACCAATAGGCCGGCTGACCAATTAATCGAGGCCTAGGCCTATTTGTCTCAGACCAAAGAATGCCATCAGCGTTTCCATTGTTTTGAAAAAGGGTGCCATTCCCTGGAAACGCTGATGGCACCAGAGATTCTTGCTCGAAAACTTCCAATTGGCAAGTTACAAGCGGGCCGCGAGACCGATAAGGTATCTCAAGACCCAACCACGTTCGGTTACAGCTTCAAGGAGGAGACATTATGAAGGTTGGTATCGACAGCTATTGCTACCACAGGTATTTCGGTGAAGTGTACCCGGAACCCAAGACTCCTTTGCCACAATGGACGATGGATGACCTGTTCCGGCGTGCAGAGAGACTTCAAGTCGATGGTTTGCTGCTGGAAACTTGTTTTATGCCCGGCTTTGATGACCCGGGTTATCTGCGAGAGGTCAAGGCTCTGTTTGATGAAAAAGGCTGGGAGCCCGTTCTGTCGTGGGGACATCCTCTGGGGCTGGAGGGTGGCAGGAACGAAGAGGCATTCCAGGAGATGATGGACTCCATCGAGTACGCCAAAATCTTGGGTGCGACCACGATGCGGGTGGTGGGCAGTGCCCTGGACTTCCGCAATGACCCGCACGAACCGCAGGTACAGGGATTAATCAAGATGTTTAGCAGGGCCGTCGGAAAAGCCGAAGAATATGGCGTGAGAATGGCCGTGGAAAATCACTTTGACCTGTCATCGTCCGAATGGTTGCGCATAATTGAAGCCGTGGGATCGCCCAACTTCGGACTGTGCTTCGATTCAGCCAACTTCTGGCGTCAATTGGAGGATCCGGTCAAGGTGATGCGCAAGATGGGCAAGTACGTCTACGCCACGCATCTAAAAGACGTCAAGTTGTATGAGGGGGTTACTCCCGACGAATGGTATTTCTTCGCCTGTACGCCACTTGGAGAGGGTTTGTTGGATTTCCAGACACTGGTCGAGATACTGCACGAATTGGATTATGACGGCATATTGGCCTTTGAGGTCGATTATCCTCATCCCGATTACAGTGACGAGGACCAAATGGTGGAATTGAGCGTTCAAAAACTGAAACAGCTTGTCGCCCCATTCGACTGAAGCCCAACCTGTAAGGAGGTTCGTCGATGAGAGAGTTGAATGTCGCTATCATCGGTTACAAGTTTATGGGAAAGGCGCACAGCAACGCCTGGAAGAACCTCAGGTACTTCTTTGACTTGGACGCGATACCGGTTATGAAGGTCGCTTGCGGCAGGCACGAAGAACCACTACGCGCCTTCGCTTCGAAGTGGGGCTGGGAAGAAACCGAAACAGATTGGAAGAACATCATCGACAGGGATGACATCGACATCGTCGATATCGCCAGTCCGCCTGCTATTCACAGGGAAATCGCTGTCGCCGCGGTGCGCGCCGGCAAGCACGTTGTGTGCGAAAAACCGATGGCCCTGAATGCCGCCGAGGCTCGGGAAATGTGGCAGGCGGCAGAGGCAGCCGGCGTTGTCAACTACGTCAATTTCAACTACCGGCGTTGCCCGGCCGTGATGCTGGCCAAGCAATTGATCGACGAGGGACAAATAGGTCGCATTTTCCATTGGCGCGGTGCCTACCTGCAATCATGGCCGGTGGATCCCGACTTCCCGCTGACGTGGCATATGCGCAAGGAACTTGCAGGCTCCGGTCCGCAGGCGGGTATCAATTCCCATAGCGTGGACTTGGCAAGATTCCTGGTGGGCGAAATTACCCGCGTGACCGCTATGACGGCTCAATTTGTCAAAGAGCGCCCGTTGCCGGACGAAGTAGCTGCCGGGACCTTCAAGTCGGCCGTGATCGAAGAAGCAACCAAAGGCGAGGTCACCGTTGAAGATGCCATCTCTATGTTGGCCCAGTTCGAGAGTGGGGCGTTGGGTTCTTTTGAGGCCACCCACTTTGCGCCGGGAAGAAAAAACTACAACTACTTTGAGATTTACGGGGACAAGGGTAGCCTGGCGTTCAATCTGGAACGTCTGAATGAACTCCAATTTTATTCGATGGACGATCCGGAGTACGTGAGGGGATTCCGTACCATACTGGCTACAGAGGCTTGCCATCCCTATATGGAACATTGGTGGCCTCCGGGGCACAATATTGGATATGAGCACCAATTCCACAACGCCTTTGCCGATTTTATTCAGGCGATCGTGCAGGGAGAGCAGGTTCACCCCAATTTTTATGACGGCTATGTGGGAATGAAGGTGCTGGACGCCGGCTTACGCGCGGCCGAAGAAGGAAGGCACATCGCTGTGTAAGTGACCGACGCGTGCCGATTCCGCGCATATTGTATAGGCGCCAAGGGGACCCCGACGCCTGCAGCGCCACGACTGCAGGGCAAAGACCAGTTTTACCACGAGCGTGAGGACAGGGCGGTATCTCACGTGTTCATTCTCGGTGAGTGAAGACGTGAGACACTGTTCTGTGACAGTGCGCCCTCAATCGGCAAAGTAAAATACACGGGGATATTCCCTTGTTCCCAACCTGTCTCGACCGTTTCGCCAAGCCGCGGCGATGAGGGCGGTCGTCATCAACCACTTGAGAGGAGCATGTAGTATATGCCTTCAATGACATCGTTGGAACGAGCTCTGACCACGATTAACCACGGGATAGCCGATCGCGTACCTACGGATCTGCATAATTTCCTGTTTACGCTGAAGTTTGCCAGTTTGCCCATGGATGACGCGCTCCAGAATGGAGAGATGCTGGCTGAAGCGCAGTTGTTGGCGTGGCGCGAATTCGGTCACGACATACTTCTGGTCGAGAATGGAGTGACCTGCGAGGCTCAAGCCTGTGGATGCGAGGTGGATTACTTCGTTGAGGGGCCGCCCCGCGTTCGCAAACACATTCTGGCCGAAAGCCTGGACAAAGTGGACGAGCTGGAAGTGCCGGACCCCTTTACCACTCACCCCATGTGCGAGCTCATAAAGGCCGTACGAATCATCAGCCAGGAGGTTGGGGATCGCGTCTATGTCATGGGACGTGCCGATCAGGCGCCCGGCGCACTTGCCATGGGTTTGCGCGGCTACGAGCGGTTTCTGCTGGATTTGGCCTTGCGGGAGAACCTGGATGCTGTCCGGAAAGTATTGGACTACGCTACCAAGGTCCACGTCCGATTCTGTCACGCGCTGCGTGAAGCCGGCGCCCACGGCACATCCGGCGGTGAGATCGGGGTGGATATTGCCGGACCGCATATCTACCGAGAATTTGCGAATCCTTACAACCGGGAAGTGGTCCGGCAAGTGAACGGCCCGGACTTCCACTATTCTCTGCACATCTGTGGCGATTCTAGTTTAATACTGGAGGACATGGTTGTCACCGGGGCGCCCATTTTGGAGCTGGATTATAAGACAGATATGCGCAGGGCCAAGGCGCTCATGCGCGGCAAAACAACTTTTTTGGGGCCTATCAACCCTGAACTCATGTGGGTGGCCAAAGACCCGGCGGAGGTAGACGTTGCGGCCAAGGAAGCTATTGAAATCCTGGCGCCCGGCGGTGAGTTTATTCTGGGCCCGGGATGTGCTCTTGGTTATTCCACACCGGAAGATAATATTCACGCCTTGATCCAGGCGGCCGAGAAATATGGCGTGTATAACTCCGATGGCACGTTGAAGAAATGAGCGGTCCATGAATTCGCTCGATCTGTGTTTAGCGGCTCTTGCTGGCCAGCGGGCCCGAAGAGTTCCGGTTTGTCTGGAGAATTTTCTTCACTCCGCCGCCGTTTCCGGTTACACTGCGCAAGAATATTGTCTCAACGCCGACATAATGGCCGAGTCGCACATCAAGGCCTGGGTGGCGTTTGGACACGATCTGATCGACTTGGAGAACGGGGTGACCGCCCTGGCACAAGCGGTCGGATGCGAAGTCAAGTTTCACCCCGACGGGAAAACGGCCCCCTGGGTTTCGCGACCTGCCCTGGAAGACATGAGCCAGGTTGGCAGTCTCCACCCGGTTGACCCACATCAGGATGGTACACTCCCGGCAATGTTGGAGGCCACACGACGAATTCGTCAAACCCTGGGAGAGCACGTCTGTCTCCTTGCCGAGGCCGACCAGGGGCCGTTCAGCCTGGCGGCGCAAATTGTTGGACCGCAGAAATTCCTGATGGATTTGTTGAATCCTGAAAAGGAGGAATATGCCCGTTCACTCCTGTTTTTTGCCTCTGAGCAAGTCATAACATACGCGCGTGCATTGGCCGAAGCAGGCGCGCACCTGACCATGATGGGAGAGAGTATAGCCGGCCCAGATGTGTGCTCACCTGCCCTGTATCGAAAATTCGCCTTGCCCTACGAATCCTACGTAGTGAAAACGCTTTTCCGGGACGGCATTCCGATGGGGATTCACATGTGCGGGAACGCAACTCCCGTCATCGATTCTCTGGTGAGTACGCAGGCGGCATTTCTGCAGTTAGATCACAAGATCGACCGCCAAACCTGCCGGCGCGTTTGTTCGAATACGGCGATCATTGGAACGGTAGACAACTGCCGCATTATGGCGTCCGGGAACCCGCAGGAGGTGAGGGCAGCCGCCCTGGCTGACATCCGACTGCTATCTCCCGGCGGACGGTTTGTTCTCAGCCCGGGCTGTACCCTCCCGTACGATACCCCACCTGACAACGTGAGGGCGTTGGTACACGCTGCGTGGTCGTATTCAAGTTGATTGGCGGCACTCGAGAATCTGCAGCTATGAATTACCAATCCCTCGCGTAGAATTCCTTGGATTTGACAAAATACCAGGCCTCGGCTATATTTTTGTTACTGTGCGGGTATAGTTCAGTGGTAGAACGTCACCTTCCCAAGGTGAATGTCAGGGGT
>CAZHBM010000269.1:0-5892 GCA_964529945.1 uncultured Anaerolineales bacterium
CTTCCGCCGTGAGAAAGTCCCAGCTTCGGCATCTGGCGATCATCCGCAAGTCGCAGGACGATTTCATCGGCCTGCTTCAAGACCCGGTACAGTTTGAACTGATGTTACGTTCGGCGCTGGAGGACGGCGTGCCGGTGCTGGCCAACGGCGACATGTTGCTGGCAATGGCGTCCAGCCAGGACCGGCGCATGCTGCCGTTGTTCCTGTGCCTGTTGCACGTGCCGGACGACGAGCTGGTGCTGGACGCGATCGAGGCGCTCAAACTGTTTCAGGATCCGGCCAGCCTACCGTTTCTGGAAGAACGGGCTCGGTATGACCCCAAGGCCGGCGTGCGCAAGGCGGCACGCAAGGCGGCCAAATACCTCAAGAAACAGCCGGAAACAGCGACAGCTTCGGTGTTTGCCTTGCCGGTGGCCCCACCGCCGGTGGTGCGTTGCCTGGTGAGCACGATCGACGGCGACGGCGGCCAGGTTATGTTGATCATCCGCCAGGCTCCCGATGAGCAGCCGGTATTCTGGGACGTGATGTTCAACGACCAGGAAGGGATAAAGGAGTCGGTTGGCAGCCACATCGAGACGGTGGAGGAGATCGAAAATGTCATCCTGGAGGGCATGGCGGACATCGGCATCGACCTGGTGGAGATCGACCTGGCGCGGGCGCGGGTCGAAATAGAAGATGCCTACAAAAGGACGCTGGCGGTACGGCGGCGATTGCCGCCGACGTTTATGGCCTGGCGCTCGTGGTTGATGGGCGACAATGAGGTCCCGGTGCCGGCGCTGCCAATGCAAGACGTGCGTCCGGACGAGCAAGGCCAGCTCTTGCAACGCAGCCCGGAACTACTGAGCCTGGACGAGTTCATCACCTGGGTTTTCGAACCGGAGAAGCTGCAAGGGTTCGATCGACGCTTCGAGAAGATGATTGCCCGCAACAGCCCTCAGGATGCGGTCGAAGCCTTGATCGTCGGGGCTATCGAACGAATCGTAGACGCTGATTATCGCAAGACCCTCAAGACCAGGCTCGAGCGACAGGCCTGGCTCCTCAATCAGTTGTACGAGGACGAAGACATCCCCAAGTTG
Source organism: uncultured Anaerolineales bacterium (assembly GCA_964529945.1). Taxonomy (GTDB): domain Bacteria; phylum Chloroflexota; class Anaerolineae; order 4572-78; family NAK82; genus CAZHBM01. Next base: position 1,077 of record CAZHBM010000269.1, read on the forward strand.
GCGCTGGCAGCCGCGGCTGCGATCAGCGAGGACGAGACGCAGCCACTGGGTGGACATCCGTTCCTTCAGGAGATGATGTTCAACAGCTTCGCCCACGCCCTCGGTTACGAGTCCTGAGGCCGGCCTTTGAGAGCTGTGCCAGAGGCCGGCGCGTAGGCGCGCTACCTATGCCCGGCGCAGAAGCGGCAGGGTCAAACAGGTCGGTCCCCCCTCGGTTTTGAGCGAGATCTCTCCGCCCCGGTAGACGTGCACGCGGCAGCCGGCCGCTTCCAGGCGCGCTTGCGTGACGGGATTGCCGTCCACCATAAGGCACACTCTGGGCTGGATAGCCAGTACGTTGGTGGCCATGGTGGCAAACTCGTCTTCCGGCACGGGGAGAATCCGTATGCCACGCTGCTCCAAAACCTGCACAAAAACAGCCGGCAACAGGGGCGGGTAGGCGACCGCCAGGTTCTCGTCCAACAGACTGATAGGCGTCATCAGGTGCAGGCAGGCCTCCGGTCCGTGGTAATAGGGCAGGGAAACCGGAACCACGCCGACGCCCATCGGGGCCAGTATTGCCTGCAATTGGCGCAGGCCCTCCGGGTTGGTGCGGAATCCCTGGCCGACGGCCAACGTATGCCGATCCAGCCACATGAGGTCGCCCCCCTCGGCGGTCGCGCCCGGACCGAGCCGGCCAATAACCGGAATGCCCAGTTGTTCGAGTTTGTGCGCCATAGCGTCTTCTTCGCCCTGGCGCAGCTCTTTTCCCATACGCAGGATAACGGCGCCGGCGTCGGTCATCAACACCGGATCGAACACGAAGACGGCGTCGGCCCTGCCGGGCTGAATCTTGTCGTGGTACAACACCTCTACCGCGTGTTGGCGCAGGATTTCCACCAGCGTTTCGTGATCCCGGACGGCCTCCGGCAGGTTAATCTTGCCGGCATAATGCCAGCGCTGCGGATCGGCGCCGGCCATCACGGCGTCCGGGCGCTTGACGAGCACCCGGCGCAAACGGGTTACCATACTCTGGCCACCAAAAAGACTCGGCATAGTCAAAAGGCCCCCCTTGGGATCTGTCGCAAATATTTGCCGGAGAAACAGGTAGTAATCTTTAGTCTTTGTGGGTGGAAAACTATCCACCCACAAAAATCAAAAAGAGATAAAAACCGGCCACCGGCTCACGTGATTTTGTACCTTGAAGACGGAATACACCCCCTTTGGGGTACGTCCCGGATTCTGTGTCGGAGAAACAGGTAGTAATCCTCAATTTTGTGGGTGGAAGACCTTCTGCCCACAAAAATCAAAGAGAGATCAGACCGGCCACCGGCTGACGTGATTTTCTACCCAGAGGACGGAACACACCCTCCCCTTGTAGAAACGTTATGTTTGCATTATACTGAGATAACACGGACCTACCAGTCAGGCAACTCCGGACCGGGCTGCCGCCCGCTGATCCGGTTTCCAAATTCCTATCACTACCCGTACAGAAAGGAACCTCACATGAGGAAACTATCGATTGTTGTCCTGCTTGTCTTGCTCGTCCCGCTCCTGGCCGCCTGCGGCCAAAAGGCGACGCCGCAAGCCCAACCCAATATGGCCAACCCGGCTTCGGTCAACTGTGGCGACAAGGGTGGCACGTTGGAGATCCGCAAAGACGCCGACGGGAACGAGGTGGGTATCTGCAAGTTCGACGACGGCAGCGAGTGCGAGGAGTGGGCCTTTTTCAGAGGCGAGTGCTCGCCGGGCTCGGGCAAGATAGACGCCAACATGCCCAATCCGGCCGCCAAATATTGCGTCGATCAGGGCGGGCAAGAGGAAATCCGCAAGGACGATCAGGGCAACGAATACGGTGTGTGCAAGTTCAGTGACGGCAGCGAGTGCGATGAATGGGCCTTCTTCCGTGACGAGTGCAAACCGGGCAACAAATAGCGGCCGGCGACACAGGCTGTTGACTTCAACCTAATTCATTGTGTAACCAAGTCCGGCCCTTTGGGCCGGACTGCCCATTTGAGGTGTGTGACGAATTTATTGTAGGAGAAATTGCAGATAAGACCGGCCGCCGGCTCACCGGGCCATCTAACAAAAAATGGGACACACCCGCCCATTTGTCACCTATGGACCAAGGCTGTGTCATCTCTTATCTGTGTGATACTGGAAGAAAACCGTGAGTGATTGGGAAGTCTCTTGTTGGTTCAAAAAATACGTGGGGCTGGCCTTTCAGATCGAGCGCGTTTTCCAGGCGACAGCTGGGGCCTGGTTTGTCGACGCCTACTACGGACCGCCGGAATGGAAAGCGGACGCCGAGGGAAAGCCTGCCGCAACGGCCGTTAGCCTGGTCGAAGCCGCCCAAAACCTGGCGAGCGGTCTGGCTGGTCAGGGGCTGGATCCCGTCCGCGAAGCCTATCTGGACAAACAGGTCCTGGCTATGGAAACCGTGTGCCGCAAACTGGCCGGAGAGCGGCTGCCGGTGGAGGAAGAAGCCCGTCGCTGCCTGGACGTGGAGATCGACTGGATCCCCGAAAGCCATTTTGAGGCCGTGCGTGACGTCTGGGGGACGGCTCTTAGCGGGACCGGCGCCTTGGGCGACCGTTATGCGGACTGGATGTCGCGCAACCGGCTGGACGAATCTCAGATTGCGGCCTTGCCGGTGGTGTTGGGCGCGGCTCTGGCCGAAGCGCGGCGCCGTACGAATGAGCGCTTCGGTCCGTTGCCGGCCGGCGAGCGGGTGGACCTGGAAATCGTTCGCGGTGAGTTGTGGGGGGCGGCCAACTGGTATTTGGGCGACGGCCGGTCGCGAATGATGGTCAACGTCGATCAGTTGTCGCAACTTTTCGGCGCCCTGTACCTGGTGTGCCACGAAGCCTACCCGGGACATCACACCGAGTCGGCTATGAAGGAGTACTCCCTTGTGCGCGAGCGTGGTTATTGGGAACAGTCGCTGTTCCTGACCATCAGCCCGCAATGTGCCATTGCCGAAGGTATCGCCTCTCTGAGCCTGGACACAATATTCTCGGCCGAAGAGGCGGCGGCCTGGGCGGCGGAACACCTATACGCGCCGCTGGGCATCGACGTCTCGGACGTGGATTTGGCAGCCCTGTTTCGTTCCCAGTTCGTCCGGGCCATTGACGACATTGGGGCCAACGTGGTCTTGCTTCTCAGGGACGGCTGCAGCCAGGACGAGGCCCTGGCCTATCTCAAGAAGTATCTGTGGCAGGACGAAGACGGCCTGCGACGCTACGTGGCCTACCTCTCCAACCCGTTGATGGAGATGTACGCTTTCACCTACTATTTTGGCCGGCAGGCTATGTTGCCACTGTTGCAGGCACAAGACCGGCATTCCGTCTTCAGGCGCCTGCTTTCGGAGCCGTTGGTTCCCTCTTTGTTAGGCGGCTGGCCGGGCGAAGGCGCGGATCGCACCAGCAGCCAATGATGATTGCGCCGGTACCGGGTTCGCAAGTTGAGTGGCAGGTCGGAGGTTATCCGTCCCAATGACAACTGCAGGTGTTCCCAATCAGGAGCGCTATCAAGATCTGGACGACGCAGCGTTGATTCAGCTCGTGACCCAGCGCGACGAGGACGCGTTGAGTCAGCTGTACGACCGCCATTACCGCCTGGTTTTCGACGTGGCGGTAAGCGTCGTGCACGATCCGGCCCTGGCCGAAGACGTTTTGTTGGACGTCTTTTACACCGTGTGGCAGAAGGCGGATACCTACCAGCCCGGCCGTTCGCGGGTGACGACCTGGTTGGTCAGCATTGGGCGCAACCGGGCGATCGACGCCTTGCGGCGATTGGGCGCCCGGGCCGAGGGGCACAGCGTCAATTGGGATTCCGTGCCAGCCCTACAGACGCCGGCCAGGGATGGGCCGGAGAGAGCGGCAGAGAGAGAAATCCGGCGCGGTTCTCTGCACGCTGCCCTGGCGCAACTTCCCGTGGAGCAGAAAGAGGTGCTGGCGCTGGCGTTTTTGCAGGGCTACACGCACCGCGAAATCGCCGAACGTCTGCAATTGCCGTTGGGCACGGTCAAGACGCGCGTCCGCCTGGGAATGCAGAAGTTGCGTGAGACCCTGGTGGGCCTGGCATAGGCGGTGCCCCGACAAAGTAGATCCGGCGGCCGCCGGTTTGCGTATCATATATGAGAGGACCTCGTGTGGCAGATTGAGTTTAGAAGGGGGCTGCGATGTCAAAGAATATGGAAGCGCGCGAACATGCGACCGATCTGTTGCCTGCCTTTGCACTGGGTTGTCTGGACGGGGAAGACCTGGTGTGGGTGACGGATCACCTGATGAGCTGCGCCGAATGCCAGGCCGAATTGGAGGCCTACTACGACGTCACCAGCGGGCTGGCGCAGGCTGTGGCGCCGGTTGAACCCGGCCAGACGGCCAAGACACGCCTGTTGGAGCGCATCAGGAGCTGCGATTCGGCGGCTGCCGACGCCAATTAGGCCGGTCCGGCCCGTGCCGGTGTCTGACGGCCGGCTTAGCCGCCGGCGACGCGGAAACGGCCAACCATTGCTGCGAATACAATTATAAAACGGACGAAGACCGTCCGCGGGTCCGGTTTTGTGCTCCGGACCGAGCCGGTATTTGACGGCCTTGGACCGAGTGACGGACAAGGCTGTTTTATTACCGCCAGTCAACGGTTTGATGTGTTTGGCAAAACCTCGACGAAAACTAGATCCAAATTGTGTTAACCTGCGTATCATTTAGTGAAGGCAGGCGAAATATTTGCGTTTGTGTCTGGCTGACGAGATATTGGGTAGATAAAGCCGAATAGTGGGAGAGAGAATTCCTCGTAGACTAGAAAAGGGAGATACGGAAAATGTCCAGGTTAA
>CAZHBM010000270.1:0-5847 GCA_964529945.1 uncultured Anaerolineales bacterium
TGACCATAGATTCGAACTGAGACTGGCTGAAATTTGAGTCGAAATCGGAGACGCCGGCGCTCGAGAGGTCAGCTTCTGCCGCTGACAGCACCGGTTGGGGGACCGGGCTGCGCAAACGGGCGGCAATTTCGTCGATCCGGGCCGTGGCGCGTTGGTAGGCGGATCGTGGGTCTCCTTGCACACGGGCATTGGCGATGATCAACAGCCGCTGGCGGGCGTGGTCGAAAACGACCAGCGTATCGGCCAACATGAAGGCGGCTTCCGGCATTTGCAGGTCGTCACTGGCCGTGTCCGGCAGGCGTTCCAGCCGGCGGACGGCGTCGTAACCCAGGAAACCGACGGCACCACCGCAAAAGCGGGGCAGATCGGGCAGGCGGACGGGCACATAGGAATCCATCTCAGCCTGGAGAACGGTCAGCGCGTCGGTCCCGTCTGCCAGCGCTACCTCAGTCTCGCGGTCGTTGCTGGCCACGAACACCGAATTGCCCCTGGCACTGAGCAGGCTGCGCGGGCGTATGCCGATGAAGGAGTAGCGGGCGACGTGCTCGCCGCCGGTCACCGATTCCAGCAGAAAACTGGGGCCCTCATCCTGAAGCTTCAAATAAACGCTGACCGGTGTCTCCAGGTCGGCCGGCAATTCGCGGTAGACAGGAATCAGGTTTCCCTGCTCTGCCAATCGTTCCATTTCCTCTAAGGTCGGTTTGTACATTCCTAATCTCCCAATCCGGACTCTGCCCGGCGGGCAGAGTAAAGTCGTTTGCCTGTGTGTTGCCCGGGAATAAAAAATAAGCCGACTCATCCCCTCCTTGAATAAGGATCAGGGGACGAGACGGCTTATCAGGCCACTCCCGTGGTGCCACCCCACTTAAACCGCAGCCCGGACAACAAAAAAGCCTCGCGTGAAACATACGAGGCTCGCCCGGTTTGCCAGTTCACTCAACAGGTACGCGGCCGCCGCCCGGCGATGGGCCAACAGCGTGAATACCCGGCTCCCAGATAACGGTGGAGTCTCCGGCGCCGCCTACTGGTCATGTTTCGACGTTTGGGGCGCAACTCCCGGGCCCATTCCCCATCGACGCTCGTACCGGACTCTCACCAGTCGCCGGCTCTCTGGACGCCACCCCGATGGGTACTATTCCCGTTCGCAGTCTTTTTATCTTAACTTGCCAGACACTGTACCACATTGTGCCAGGCTTGTCAACCCAGATTTTTGTAGCCTGCCCTCTCAACGGAATTCAGGCCGGACGGGCGTCTGTTTGATTTTCCTCAAAACTTAATCTCATTTGCCCTTGAGCGCTCCCGGATCAACCGGCAAGGTGGTCACGCGTATGCCGGTGGCAGCAAAAATCGCGTTGGTGATGGCCGGCGCGGTTGGAATGCCGGCCACCTCGCCGGCTCCCTTGGCGCCATATGGGCCGGCGGCGGTGGGATGCTCGACGAAAATGGTGTCGATCTGGGTCATCCAGTCAATGCCGGGCACCTTGAGGCGGCGCAGCGAGTCGGTTTGAACCCGGCCGGCCTGCACCTCGAATCGCTCGGTCAGGGCGTAGCCGATGCCCATCATAACCGCACCTTCCACCTGCCCCTCGAGCGCCGAGCGGTTGATGATGCGACCGACGTCGGTGGCGGCGACAACGCGTAACACGCGCACCGACCCGCTGCGGCGGTTCACCTCCACCTGGGCGGCCTGGCAGGCGTAGCCGTAGGCGAAGTGGCTGTCGCCCGGCTGGTCGGGCGCGACGAATACCGGTGGCGTGAAGACGGTCTCGGCGATCGTTTGCCGGCCTTCCCGGCGCGCCTGGGCGACTACCTGGGCCAACGGCAATCCTTGCCCTCCGCCTTCGCGGCTGACCTTACCGGCGGAGAAAACCAGGCTGTCCGGAGCCGCATCCAGCAGTTCGGCCGCCGTCCGGGCCAGGCTGTCCCTGAGGGCCAGCGCCGCGTGGCGCACTGCGTTGCCGGTGACGACGGTTTGGCGCGAGGCGTTGGTGGGTCCGCCGTCTTTGGTCAACGCCGTATCGCCCAGAATAAGCTCGACCTGGGCCGGGGCGACTCCCAGCTCCTGGGCAGCGATCTGGGTCAGGATAACCCTCAGCCCCTGGCCCACGTCGGCCGCACCGGCGCGCACGATCAGGCCGCCTTCCGGCGTGGCTTCCACCGCACCCCAGGCCGAGTCAGGAATACCACTGCCGCGGCCAACGTTTTTGTAGCCGCAGGCCATCCCCCAGCCGCGCTGAACGTGATCGGGCAGCGACGGCGGCGATAGATTCTCACGCTCGACGTAGCCGGCCATTGCCCGCTCCACCCGATCGATACATTCCAGCAAGCCGACGCTTTCGGTCAGCAATTGCCCGGTATTGGTGTGGCTGCCTACCCGCAAGGCGTTGCGCCGCCGGAACTCGAAGGGCGACAAGCCCAGTTCACGGGCGATGGCATCGAGGTGTGATTCGACCGCAAAGTGGGCCTGGGTGGCGCCAAATCCGCGAAACGAACCGGCCGGCGGGTTGTTGGTGTAAACCGTATCGCATTCGATGTGTACGTTGGGTATTTCGTAGGGGCCGGTGCTGACGTTGGCCGAACGGGTCATAACCGCTGCGCCAAGCGAGGCGTAGGCGCCCGTGTCACCCAGAATGCCGGCCTGGTGAGCCAGGATATCGCCCTCTCGGCTGGCGGCCGTGCGCAAGCTAATGACGGTTGGGTGGCGTTTGGGATGGACGCGCAGCGACTCGGCTCTGGAAAATGTGAGCTTGACCGGACGCTGCGTGACCTGGGCCAACAGTGCGGCGTGAATCTGGGTGTGGATGTCCTCCTTGCCACCGAAAGCACCGCCGGTGGGCATGTGGACCAGACGCACTTGCTCGACCGGTAAGGCCAGGCTGGCGGCAATTTGAGCCCGGTCGGCGAAGGGATCTTGCGAGCCGGTGTAGACCGTGATGAGACCTGTGTCCGGATCGGGAACGGCCAGGCTGGACTCCGGCTCGATGAAGGCGTGCTCGCCGAAGGGCGTGCGGTAGGTGCCTTCGAGGACGGTGTCGCAGTTGGAGAAGATGTCCGTCACGTTACCGCGATCCAGGACAACCCGTTTCAACAGGTTACCGCCGGCGTGGATTTCCGGAGCGGCCGGTACAAGCGCCTGTTCGGGCTGATCCACTACCGGCAAGACCTGGTATTTTATCCGAATGGCTGCCGCGGCGGCCTGGGCCTGGTCAAGGCGCTCGGCGGCCACCAGCGCGACGGCGTCGCCCACGCAACGCACCTTGTCAGCGGCCAAAACCGGCCAGTCCTTTTTCAGCACGCCGTGATTCTTTTCGCCCGGCACATCGGCAGCGGTGAGCACGGTCACCACTCCCGGCATCTGTCTGGCCTCTTCGACGTCCACCTCGAGCAGCAACGCGTGCGGGTGATCGCTGCGTCGCACCGCGGCATACAGCATATTTTCTGGCTGCAGATCGTCGGTGAAGCGGGTGGCTCCGGTGACTTTGCCGGCAGCGTCCGGCCGTTGCAGCGAGCCGCCGATCAGGTTTTCGAAGCCTGCGTCCGAGACGGTTGAGTCAGCTTCACCCGCCTCGTCTGACACGACCGACTGGATGGCTTGCACGATTTTGGTGTAACCGGTGCAGCGGCATAGGTTGTGGCGCAGTGCGGCGCGGATGTCCGCCTCGCCGGGTGTTGGGTTGGTGTCCAGCAATGCCTTGGCGGCCAGGATGAAGCCGGGCGAACAGAACCCGCACTGGACGGCGCCGTGAGCGATAAATGCGGCCTGGAGGGGGTGCAGACTGCCGCCGGCGGTCGCCAGGCCTTCGATGGTGGTGACTGAGCGACCGTCGGCACGCTGAGCCTTGTAGATACAGGCCCGTTCGGCGCGCCCATCCACAATTACCGTACAGGCGCCGCAATGTCCCTGCCCGCAACCGTTCTTGGTTCCGGTCAGGTGCAGTTGCTCGCGCAACACCTCCAACAGGCTGGTGCCGGCACTGACTGAAAGGTCGTGCCAGGCACCGTTAACCTGGACGCGAATGGAACGTTTCTTTTCGCTCAAGTGGCTGTCTCCTTCCTGCTGGGCGTTCGGTTGCCGCGGCTCGCGCTTGATCGGCCACGCGCCGAAAGGTCGGTCGTGGACGAAACTGGCTCAAATTCTAGCACAGGGAGCGCCGTCAACCAAGTTGTTCCGGGTGGTGGAGCGAGGAGTCTTCTTTTTGTCCTATTTGTGGATGGAAGATCCTCGGCCCGCAAATGCGACGATGTGCCCGTGCATCGAGGGCAGTGTCGGAGAGGCGGCTGCCTGCTGAGGCGACATGACAGCGCGGCGGCTCCACGGAACCGCCGCGCTGGGTGCTGCGTTGGGACTCGCCGCCGGCGGGCCCGCCTCAGTCATTGATGGTGATAGATTGTACCAGCGCGTCCAATTGGTCCAGGTCGGGCTCAAACTGGCCGGGCTGCAACTCATCCAGGGCAAGGACGGTATGTTCCAGGTAACTTTCGAAGTTCTGCACGAATACGTCGTAGTTCTGCTCGACGTCCGCTTCCTCGATGTTGTTGGGCAGGAGCGAAGTCGACACCGGGTAGAAAAAGGCCACGTAGTATCGACTATCTGAGGTGATGCCCTGAAAAGTGTAGAAAATCCGGTCGTTGGTGATCGGTGACGCATCCTGGCTGTAATGGGTCACAAACCGGATGCCCTGGCCGTCCTCGAACGACAGATATTTGATCTGGACGGCAAAACTTTGGGATGCCGGAATATCGGGCAGGACCGGTATCGCCTGTTCGACGCTTTCCGGCTGGTCTTCCGGAAGCGTCTGCAAGGCCTGCAACTGTTTCTCGAAGTCGTACAGGCCGACCTGTTGGTAGATCGCCTTATACGCATCGAGAGGATAGACCAGGAGTTGAGGTAGATCGGGATAGACACCCGCCCAGTCGGGTAGAACGTCCTGGTCGAAGGAGAAGCGCAGGTGCGGCGGTTGCCCGTTGAACATGGGCGGCACGTTGAGTGAATAGGCGGTGCCCGGCCGAACGTGACCGCTGATTTGGTCGGCCAGGCTGCCGGCGTCCAGGCCGACTTGGTCCGGACCGATGCCGATTTGACCGGTGATCTCTTCGGGAGTTACCGGTTGCCAGACGGCGCCAACGTTAATCGTCTTGGTGTCGGAAATGACGAAGCCGGTGCCGCTTTCGGCGACGATCGCTTTGTTGGCCGTCCACGGCACGCCGGGCATCACGTCGCCCAACAGGTTAAAGCCATCGTCGCATTCGTAATTGAGACGCTGACCCTCGAAGGCCAGGCTGGCGCCGGCGGTCAGGCTGCAGGTGGCACCATCGGCCAGTTGCAGCAACCAGGGGGTCTCGCCAACCTGGACCAGTTGGTCGCCTTGCAGCACAAACTTGAAGGTGATGGGCACGGTTGGACAGCAGGCGCCGTCGCCCGGGCCGTGGGTGATCATATCGACCGAGATGGTGCCGTCTTGAATGGTGACATGGTTGATCACGACCCGGTCGCCCAGCGGCATGGTGGCGACATTTGTGAGCTTTCCATTCTTGTCCAGAACTGCGGCCAGGTCGATGAAAGTGCCGCTCCCGCCGCCGTTAGTGCCCAGAATGACGGCCGCGTCCTCCACCCCGTCGGCGTTGAGATCACCGTAGGCTATCTTGTCGGTTAGACCGACAAACAGGCCGGTGGCTGCATCCTCGTATTTCTCGGTGTAGCTGCCGTCCGTTAACTTTACCCGCCCGCCTTCGACCCAGCCGGACAGGTACTCAGCGTTTTTCAAGTCTGCCTGGGTGAGGTTCTTCTCGACCGGTTTGGCAGCCGGCGTGGCCTTTGCGGTAGCCTCGGCCACCGGTACGAGCGGT
>CAZHBM010000271.1:0-5814 GCA_964529945.1 uncultured Anaerolineales bacterium
GGAAGGCCGATTCGCACAGCGTCAAACCGCCGGCGTCGATTTCGGCCTTGAGGTGAACGACGGGTGGCGGAGGCGGCTCGCCTTCTTCTTCCGGCATACCCCGCCGGATCGCAGCCAGCCAGTCGGGCATTTCTGCCTCTGTAACCTCGTCCTCAGATTCGGTTGGGGTGGCATTCGGGCCTCGGCTCTCACCCTTTAACAGGTTGTCGCCCACATCGTCCAGCCAGTCCGGTACTTCGTAATCATCTTCCATATAGGTGTCGTCGCTCATAGATGCCACCTCCTGCTGAGTACGCATTTGCTCTCGTGGGTCATCCGGGTGCAATCTGCCAGTTCGTTCCGCAGGCACTGTGCCGGTCGCCGGCCTGTTCTGCAAAGCCAGGGCCATCTGCCGGTCGTCTACCGGCTCCAGCATGGCTTCGCCGGTTGCCCATTCCGGCTGCTTTTCCAACAGTGCCTGCACCATACTGTTGCACGGATCCAGCGCCCGAACCAACTGGAAGTGCGCTTCGGCCTCTTCCGGCTGGGGGCTGTCCAGCCAGATGGCGGCCACGATCAAGTTCGGTTTGATCGCATTGGGTAATTTGTCGAGAATTTGGTGACACAACTGTATCGCTTCCAGGTGTTGTCCCTCACGCCACAACACTTCTGCCAGGGCGACCTGGATATCGTGTCGGGCCGGCTCGTTTGCCAGCACGCCCTTATACTCGTAAATCGCCTTGGAATAAAGCTGATTGCTGGTATAGACCCGTCCCAGCGCGGCACGGGTCAGTTCGTGGTGCTGGAGCGATTGGCCGTAACGATCGTGCATCAACTGGTTAAGTTGCTTGCGGATGCCTTGATCGTTGGGGGCCAGGTCGGATGCGCGCTGCAGATAAGCGGCAGCCTTATCCCAGTCGTCTTTATGTTGGTGAATTTGGGAAAGAGCGACGTTGGCCGGCACGTTTTCGGGGTCTGAAGCCAAAACCCGCCTCAGCACATCTGCGGCGGCCTCATATTGCCCCTGTCCCAGGAGTGCCCGGCCCAGAAGGTAATGTCCCTCAATGCACAGAGGGTAATGTTTCAGAATGTGACGCGCGATATATTCTGCCCGGGCATATTCACTTGATTTAACAAGTGACGCAGCCTGGTCGCAGTAATCGTGCAAGTTCACCTGATCCATGAGGAGCCGTCTCTAACATGAATCAAAACAGTGGAATCGCAGCCAACCTGTATCTACTTAACTGATTATGCAATCTTTCAAGCAGAATGTCAACCTATCCGTATTTACGGATAACGGCAACGACCTTACCCTGAATTTCCAGGTTGGTCGGGTCGACGAATATCGGATCCATTTTGCTGTTTTCGGGCTGAAGGCGGATGCGATTGCCTTCGTGGAAATAACGCTTGAGCGTGGTTTCCTCTTCTTGTACCAACCAGGCGGCCACCATATCTCTATCCTCGGCCGTTCGCTGGTACTGGAGGATCACAATATCGCCATCGTTGATGAAGGCGTCTATCATCGAATTGCCACGCACCCGCAGAGCATACAAATCCGACTGGTTGGGTACCAGGTCATTGGCCAACTCGACCATTTCTCCGTCAAAGGTATCTTCCGGCACCGGGACCGGCAAGCCGGCTGCAATCCGTCCCAGCAACGGCACGGCCACAATGCCGGCCATTTTGCGTTGCTGTTCCCGATTGTCGGTGAGCCGAATACCACGCGAAACGGTCCGTTCCCGCGCAATCAGGCCCATCTTTTCCAAGATGTTCAGATTGTAGTTGACGACGGATGTCGAAGAGATATCGACCGCTTCGCCGATCTGCCGAATCGTAGGCGGATAACCATTTTCGAATATGAACGCCTTGATGAATTCCATCATTTGGCGTTGCCGGTCTGAAAGGTTCATAGCATACCTCCTGAGCGGGTACGGGCAGCCTTTCGATCATTTGTGCTACACGTACATTTTACCACGAACGGGTGTTCTATGTCAAGGACCGAATTGCCCGCGGATGCGTCCCAAATCTTTTGTTGGATAAATTGGACCGAACCAGCTGCGAAGTAGGTTCGTGAGAGACCGCTCAGGTGAAAAAACCGACCACCAACTCACCTGGTCATCGGCCAGGTGAATGAGACCCGTCCAATGCCCGCGTAATGCTAGCCGGCAACGAAGGGGATTGTCTGCGGGCCTTCCGTCAGCACGCAGACGCGGACCTGGGGACCGTGGATTTTTCGCCGTTCCTCTGTGGTGGCGACGATGTCGTGACTGGATTTGAGCAGGGCCTGGGAGAGTTGGTCCACGGTCAAATTATCGGAGTAGACGAATACGTCGGCGCGGAGTTGAATCTGTGCCTGGATCTGCGCCTGCCATTGATCTTGTTTCAGGAAGCCAGGCGAATTGATGGCCTCCAGCAACGCCTGGGGGGTATCCGCCTGGCGGAGGAGTTCTCCATACAGACCGTGATCGGGTATGCCATCCCAACAGTCGGCTGCAATGATGATGGTGCCACCCGGCCGGACGATTTTCGCCGCCGCACTCATACCTTTCACCGATTGATAGAGGTTCAAATCCAGGGGATAGCCGGAGTTGGAGGTTATCACGATGTCGTACAAATCAGGCACAGGCACCATAGCTGTCTCGCGCACGAAGTCGCAGCCGGCCTGGTGGGCGGCGTCCAGGTCACCGGCGAACACGGCGCTGATTTGTTTGTCTTTGTTGAGGGCGACGTTGAGGAGGAACGCTCGCTTCAGCAGGTGTGCTACCTCGCGGATTTCCTCCCAGATGGGGTTACTTTCCGTGATTCCCCAGGTGGCGTTGGGGTGGGCGATCATACCTGCATCGTGATTGCCCAGCACCGTTTCCTGTCCGGCCATGCCCGGCATAACGGCCTTACCGCCGCCCGAAAAGCCGGCGAAAAAGTGCGGCTCGATGAAACCGGTCAGCACCACAAAATCGCAGTCCACCAACTCGCGATTGAGCCAGACGGGATGGCCAAAGGACGAACGGCCCATATACCGCAGGCAGTTGGAATCGAAGGCGTCGTTCTGCACGATGCGGTAGCTGTCCACGATGTCCGCGCCCAACATCGTTCGCAATTCACTGTCCGTGTTGGCCCGGTGCGTGCCCAGGGCGTTGAAAAGAACGACGTTCTCGGCTGGGACGTGGTCCAGCTCTGCCAGCACGGCCGGAATGAGCAGGTGGTTGGGCGTAGGGCGGGTGATGTCGCTGAACACAATGCCTACCTTGTCTTCAGCATTGACCAAATCGGCTAACGGCCGGCTGTCGATCGGTGCGCGTAAAGCGGATTGCAGGGCGGCCGGCGGATCCGGCAAGGCAGGTATAAAATTGGGCTCGATCACGTCCACCTGCCATTCGTCCGGAAAATCGATAGGCAATCTCTTCTTCCCGTAAGCAAGTTTTACCAACATAGATTCTATCCTTGTCCGTCTGATATCCGGTCAAAAGGGCGTTAGTCCAAAGACTGAGCTTCTTCCTGCTGGGTGGCGACCACCACGGCCGACAACGACTCGATGACCCGAATAATTGCCGAATGATCGAGGTCGCCCCAACCCTGAGCCTGCATGGCGCCGAACAGTTCGTGGGCCAGGGCGGATGCCGGCAAGGAAAGATTGAGCGCGTGGGCGGTGTCGCGAACGATGTTCAGGTCTTTGTAGTGCAGCCGGCTTTTGAAACCCGGCTCGAATATACGCTTGATGACCCGTGGCCCACGCACGTCCATCACCCGGGACTGGGCGAAGCCTCCACTAAGGACTTCGACGATTATGGCCGGGTCGACGTTCGCCCGGCTGCCCAGAACCAACGCTTCCGCCATACCCATCAAGTTCAGGGCAACCTGTATCTGGTTGCAGGCTTTGACGGTTTGACCGGCCCCGTGCCCGCCGCAGTGTACGATGGTCTTGCCCAGCACTTCCAGGATGGGTTTCACTTCCTGGAAGGTATCCTTCTCACCGCCGACCATTATTGAAAGCGTGCCTTGCTGCGCTCCCACGTCACCGCCGCTGACCGGTGCGTCCAGGCAGCGGACGCCCTTCTCGCCCAATCTGTCGGCCACTTCGATCGCCACTTCAGGGGCAATCGTGCTCATGTCGATGAAAATGCCCTTTGGCTTCGCGCCGGCGACGAGGCCGTCTTTGCCCAAAGCCACTGCTTTTACGTCCGGCCCGTCGGGCAGGCAGGTGATAAAAACATCGCTCCGCTCGGCCACCTCTTGGGGGGTCTGGGCTTCGCCGGCGCCAAGAGTTACCAATTCCTTAACCGCTGCGCGGCTGCGGTTGTGAACCACGACGGGGTAGCCGGCATTAATCAAATTGGCCGCCATAGGTTTTCCCATTGCCCCCAGACCGATAAATCCAACTGTAGGTAACAACATGTTTATCTCCTGCTTTTCCACATTAAATGAACTGTATCCCATTGGCCGAGTGTGGCCTGCCAACGATATAATACAATATGCATACATCCTGTCAACAAGTGTTGACTCACCGGCTGCTTCGTGATAAGCTAGCATTGTGAAGTCTGTCACAGTTAAATAAATAAACGCGTTTCACCCAAAATACTTCTCACCATCATTTAACACATTCCCGTTTCATTGAATGCAGGAGGGTCAACGATGATCGTCGGCGTACCAAAAGAAATCAAAGACAATGAGTATCGTGTGGCTATGACACCCGGTGGCGTGCACCAGCTGGTCGCCGGCGGCCACGAGGTGTGGGTGCAAACCGGCGCCGGAACGGGTAGCGACTTTTCCGACCAGGAATATGCGGCCTCGGGCGCAAAGTTAGTCCCTACCGGTGCTGACGCCTGGCGAGCAGAGATGGTTGTTAAGGTGAAAGAACCGCAATCGGAGGAATTCCAGTTTCTGCGCCCCGATTTGCTGTTGTTTACGTACCTCCATCTGGCGGCGGAAGAACGTCTTACCCGGGAAATGCGGGATCGGGGTACCACAGGCATCGCCTACGAGACAGTCGAGTTGGAGAACGGTCAATTGCCGCTGCTGACGCCGATGAGCGAAGTGGCCGGGCGCATGTCCATTCAGGTAGGTGCCTACTATTTGGAGAAGATGAACGGCGGGCGCGGCAAGTTGTTGGGCGGTGTGCCCGGCGTGCGGCCGGCAGACGTAGTCATCGTTGGCGCCGGCGTGGCCGGTACCAACGCGGCCCAGATGGCGCTGGGACTTGGCGCCCACGTGACCATCATCGACATCAATCTGGAACGGCTGCGCTACCTGGATGAGGTGATGGGCGGCCGGTTGACGACCTTGAGCTCCAATCCACTCAACATCGCCCAATCGGTGCAACGGGCTGAGTTGTTGGTCGGGGCGGTGCTGATCAAAGGTGCCAAAGCGCCCAAATTGGTCACACACCAGATGATCAAGACAATGGCGCCCGGCAGTGTGGTGGTCGACATTGCCGTGGACCAGGGAGGTTGTATTGAGACGACGCGACCTACGACCCATTCCAATCCCGTTTTTGTCGTCGATGGCGTGATCCACTACGGCGTGACGAATATGCCTGGTGCCGTGCCGCGCACGAGCACGTACGCCTTGAGCAGCGCCACACTGCCCTACATTGTCGAGCTGGCCGATCTGGGCTTCGAAATGGCCGTCCGTCACGATGCGCGCCTGGCGAAGGGGGTGAATACCTATCGCAGCCACATCACCTATCCGGACGTAGCCGAAGCGTTTGGGATGGAATATGCTCCTTTGGAGAGCCTTTTGTAGGTTCTGGTGCCCAAAGGGGAGCGCTACAAAAAACTACAAAAAAATTTCTAATTCTATGTAATTGTGGGGTTGACAGGTCTATTAATGTATGATATA
>CAZHBM010000272.1:0-5795 GCA_964529945.1 uncultured Anaerolineales bacterium
CCGTGAGTCTCGATGGGCATAGGTTCCGTGACATACGACAGAATCACCCAGACGCTGACGGCATTGAAAACACTGAGAGTGTTTTGGCTCCCGACCAGTCGCGGACCGGTCGGGAGCTGGGTCTGAAAGGGGGAAGGGGGAAGGCATCATTCGCAATTTTGGCCGATTGATGTTAAAGTGGCACGCATATACCTATACATTTTTTCGCTCAGGAGGCCCAGGTGTCCATTCCGCCCGAACGCATCATCGACACAAAAACGCTCTACGACGGCCACATCGTCCGCTTCCGGGTCAACACGGTCGAGCTGCCCGATGGACGGACGGCCAAGCGGGTCGTGGTGGAAACGCCGGGCGCGGTGGCCATCGTGGCCGTCACCCAGGACCGGCGGGTACACCTGGTGCGCCAGTTCCGCGCCGGCGCCGGCGACTTCCTGCTGGAAATACCGGCCGGCACCCTGGAACGGGGCGAGGAGCCCATAACGGCGGCGCCGCGGGAGCTGGCCGAAGAGACCGGCGACCGGGCCGAACATTGGCAGCACCTGACCAGCATCTACACCACACCCGGCATCTGCGACGAGGTAATCCACATCTTTTTGGCCACCGGCCTCAGCCGCGGTCACACCCACCTGGATGCCGACGAGTTCATCGAACCGGTGACGCTGCCGCTGGAAGAAGCGGTCGCCATGGCCAAGAACGGCCAGATTCGCGACGCCAAAAGTGTGATCGGCCTGCTGCTGACGGCCGAGTATCTGCTTTGACCCAGGCACCCAACCGCCAACGACTGCGCCGTGGCGGAGACCAAGACCTTTGCCCTACCCGAACCACCGGCGCACATAGGAGACTATCATGGAGCTTTTCGTTCCCGGCCGTATCTGTTTAATGGGTGAGCACTCGGACTGGGCCGGCGGCTACCGGCGCATCAACGCCGACATCGAGAAGGGGTACGCCCTGATCTGCGGCACCAACCAGGGCATCTATGCCCGCGTGCAGCAGCACCCGACCTCACTGGTGCTGACGTCAACCACGCCCGACGGCGTGCGTGACGGCCCGTACGAAATCCCCATGGAACCTAAAGCGCTGTTGAAAGAGGCCCAATCGGGCAGCTATTGGAGCTACGTGGCCGGCGTGGCCTCCCAGATTTTGACCCATTACCACGTCCGCGGGCTGGTGGTCGACAACTACAAGACCGACCTGCCGATCAAGAAAGGCCTGTCCTCCAGCGCGGCCATCTGCGTCCTGGCCGCCCGGGCGTTCAACCGCGTCTATGATCTGAAGATGACCATCCGCGGTGAGATGGAGGTCGCCTACCAGGGCGAAATCACCACCCCCTCGCGCTGCGGGCGGATGGACCAGGGCTGCGCCTACGGCAACCGGCCGATCCTCATGACCTTCGACGGCGACCATCTGGAGGTGACCGAACTGCAGGTGGAGGACAGCCTGCACTTCGTGCTGGTCGACCTGCTGGCCCACAAGGACACCATGGAGATTCTGCGCCGTCTCAACCGCAGCTATCCCTTCGCCGACGACGAGATCGAGAAGGGCGTCCAGGAGCTCTTGGGACCGATCAACAAACGCGTGGTCACGCAGGCGGCCGAGGCGATACAGCAGTCGGACATGCAGCGGCTGGGCGCGCTGATGCACGAAGCGCAGGACTTCTTCGACCGCTACGCCACGCCGGCCTGTCCGGAGGAGTTGACCGCACCCGTACTGCACAGCACCCTCAACTACGCGCCGCTCAAACCGCACATCTGGGGCGGCAAGGGGGTCGGATCGCAGGGCGACGGCACGGCCCAGTTCATGGCCCGCAGCGAGTCCGACCAGCAAGCGGTGATG
Organism: uncultured Anaerolineales bacterium; assembly: GCA_964529945.1. Classification (GTDB taxonomy): domain Bacteria; phylum Chloroflexota; class Anaerolineae; order 4572-78; family NAK82; genus CAZHBM01. Next base: position 1,834 of record CAZHBM010000272.1, read on the forward strand.
GAGATCATCGAGCGCGACCTCAAAATGCCGTGCCTGAAATTGACCCTCAAGAGCGGCCCCAAGGTGCGCAAGGCAGTCATCCCGGCCGCCGGTTTCGGTACGCGCCTGTTCCCAGCCACCAAGGCAGCCAAGAAGGAGCTGTTCCCGATCATCGACCAGGACGGCATCGCCAAGCCGGCCATTCTACTGATCGTCGAAGAGGCGCTGCAGGCCGGCATCGAAGAAGTCATCATCATCGTCCAGGAGCACGACCTGGAAGACTTTGACAACTTTTTCAACATGCAGATCCCGATTGAGAACTACAACAAACTCTCGCCCCGTTTCCAGGAGTATTCGCGCCGCATCCTGGAGATCGGCCGGCAGGTGACCTTCGCCATCCAGCCGGCGCAGGAAGGCTTCGGCCATGCCGTATATTGCGCCCGCAAAGCGGTAGCCGGCGAGCCGTTCCTGCTCATGCTGGGCGACCACTTGTATCGCTCGAACGTGGAAAAATCGTGCGCCCAGCAACTGCTGGACACCTATCACCGCCACGGCGTCAGCGTGGTCGGCCTGCGGCGGACGCCGGAAGACAAGATCGCCAACTTCGGCACCGCCACCGGCGTCTGGCTGGACGAAGGTGAGTTGCTGAGCGTCACCGAGTTCGCCGAAAAACCGACCCTCGAGTACGCCCGCCACAATCTGGCACTGGCGGCGCTGCCGCCCGGCGAATACCTGACCGTCTTCGGCCAGTACGTCATCAAGCCGCAATTGTTCGACTACCTGGAAGAACACATCACCAACAACGTCCGCGAGCGGGGCGAGTTCCAGCTGACGTCGGCCCTCGACCGGCTGCGGCAGGAGGACGGTTTCCTGGGGCTGATCGTGGACGGGCAGCGTTACGACATCGGCTTGCCGGAGTACTACCTGGAAACGTTACAATTATTCAGCCGGCCCTAGCCACACAACGGCCTGCCGTCCGGCGCCGGCCAGAACCGGTCCGGACCCGGCAAGGCAACCGGATCATTGTTAGCCAGGACACTTGTGCCTGGCTTTGATACGATACAAGGGAGACCTTACGCATATTATGAAAGCGCAAATTCGCAGCAAAGACATCGAGCATTTTGCGGCCGGCTTCGACAAGGAGAGCCGCAACCGCCTGGCCCAGAACGCCGTTACCAGCGGCGGCATCCGGGCGGTGGCGACCAACCGCTCGGTGTTGAACCGCAACTACCACGTCTACTCGCACCTGATCCCGACGCCCGAGGCCACCAACCAGAAGGTGAGCGGCCGCTGCTGGCTTTTCGCCGGCCTGAACATTCTGCGGCTGGCCGCCATGGAGAAGATGAAGTTGGACAGCTTCGAGCTTTCGCAAACCTACCTGATGTTCTGGGACAAGCTGGAGAAGGCCAACTATTTTCTGGAGAGTATCATCGCCACCTGTGACGAGCCACTCGACGGCCGGCTGGTGGCGTGGCTGCTGGCTGACCCCGTCCCCGACGGCGGGCAATGGGACATGTTCGTCAACCTGGTCGAGAAATACGGCGTGGTACCCAAGGCGGTCATGCGCGAGACCTACAGCAGCAGCGCCTCGAAAACCATGAACGCCGACCTGGAGCACAAATTGCGCGGTTTCGCCCAACAGTTGCGTGACAGCCACGCTCAGGGGGCCTCTGTCGACGAGCTGCGCCAGGCCAAGCGGGACATGTTGGAGACTATGTACCGTATGATCAGCATCCACCTGGGCAGCCCGCCGGCTCAGTTTGTGTGGGAGTGGCGCGACAAGGACAAGAACTTTCACCGCCAGGGCACCATGACGCCGCAGGCGTTTCTCGAGACCTTCGCCGCCACCGACCTGGACCAGGCCGTATGCCTGATCAACGCCCCGACGGCCGGCAAACCCTTCCGGCGCACCTTCACGGTGCAGTACCTGGGCAACGTGGTGTCCGGCCGGCCGGTGCGTTACCTCAACGTCGATCTGCCGGCCCTCAAGCAGGCGGCGGTGGACATGATCGTCGATAAGCAGCCGGTTTGGTTTGGCTGCGACGTGGGCCAGATGCTGGAACGGCAGGAGGGCGTGCTCGACCCCCAGGTTTTCGACTACGAATCGATCTACGGCGCGCCGTTCGAGCTGGACAAGGCCGGCCGGCTGGACTACGGCCAGAGCCAGATGACCCACGCCATGGTGCTGACCGGCGTCGACCTGGGCGAGGACGGCAAGCCGCTTAGCTGGCGGGTGGAGAACAGTTGGGGCGACCGTTTTGGGGACAAGGGCTACCTGACCATGAGCGACGCCTGGTTCGACGAGTACCTGTACGAGATCACCATTTACAAGAAGTATCTGCCGGCCGAGCTGTTGCAGGCGCTGGAGACCGAACCGATCGTATTGCCGCCCTGGGACCCGATGGGCGCATTGGCCGGCGCCGAATAGCGCCGGCTCACGCCAGTGAAGAGGCGGCCCGGACTATTCCGGCGCCGCCTCTTGCTTTTCCTCAGGCGCCGCTTCTTGCGCTTCCTCTTCCTCGGGCGGGGACTCGGGTACGGTGCCGCCGCTGGGCACCTGGGTCTTGGGGAAGTGGCTCTCGTAGGTGTCGGGATGGACCATCACGTTGCGCCCCAGGCGCACGCCGGCCGGCACCCTGGCCCGCTCACCGATGACGGTGATGCCGCTGTCGAGCCACTGCGGTTTGAGCTTGTTGGGCGTCCAATCGTCGCCGTCGCCGACCACCGCACCGGCGCCGACGACCACGTCGTTGTCCATGATCGCCATATCGACGCAGGCCCCCGGCCCGATCCAGGTATCGTTGAACAGCACCGACCGGCGCACCACCGCCCCGGGCGAGACGTAGACGCCCGGCGAAAGCACCGAGTCCTCGACCGTGCCGCGAATGATGCAGCCATTCGAGATCAGGCTGGTAGTCACCTTGCCCTGCGGCCCGACTATGGCCGCCGGCCGCTCCTGGTCGCGGGTGTGGATCACCCAGTCCAGGTCGTACAGGTCCAGCGGCGGCACGGGCTGGGCCAGCGCCAGGTTGGTTTCCCAATAGGAATGCAGGGTGCCCACGTCGACCCAGTAGCCGTCGAACTGGTAAGCGAACACGCGCCGGTTTTCGATCAGGTTGGGGATGACGTGCTTGCCGAAGTCCAGGTCGGGGATGCTTTCGTGCAGCTCCTGCAGGCTGTTGATCAATACCGGCGCGTCAAAGATATAGACTCCCATCGAGGCCAGCGTGCCCTTGTCGCGGTTCTTGGGCTTCTCGGTGAACTCGATCACCCGCTTGGTTTCGTCGACGGTCATGATGCCGAAGCGGTCGGTCTCCTCCAGGGGCACGTTGCGCACCGCCACCGTCAGGTCGGCGTCGTTGGCGGCGTGAAAGTCGAGCATAGGCCGGTAATCCATCTTGTAGACGTGGTCGCCGGACAGGATCAGCACCGTGTCGGCCCGTTTGTCGACGATGAAGTCCAGGTTCTGGTAGACTGCGTCGGCCGTGCCGCGATACCAGTCGCCGACGTTACGGCCCAGGTAGGGCTGGCGCAGGTGCAGGCCGCCGCGATGGCGGTCCAGGTCCCACGGCTTGCCGATCGCCAGGTGGGCGTTGAGGGAATGCGGCTGGTATTGGGTCAAGACGGCCACGTTGTAGATGCCCGAGTTGACGCAGTTGGACAGGGTGAAGTCGATGATACGGAACTTGCCGGCAAAGGGGACTGCGGGTTTGGCCCGGTTTTCGGACAAAATGGCCAACCGCGTACCGGCGCCGCCGGCCATCAGCAAAGCCACGACTCGCATTGGCAATATCCTTCCCGTTGAAGGGTGGTTGGGTCCGGCTGGAGACACAGGGCAGCTTTAGCCTGCCGGTTTTCAGTATACAAGAGCGGGGAACGAGCGTCAAACACAACGCGAGGGTGTCAGGCTCCTTCTCCCTTGGGGGAGAAGGCTGGGATGAGGGGGAATCCGACCCGCCGTTGTGCCTGCACCGCAGGGCGCT
>CAZHBM010000273.1:0-5762 GCA_964529945.1 uncultured Anaerolineales bacterium
GTCGTAGCCGAAGACAACGGTTCCGAATCTGTCGAGTCGGTCACCTTGGAAAATGTAGAGACAGGTGAGATCAGCGAGCTACCGACTGACGGCGTGTTCATTTTTGTCGGCCACATCCCCAATACGCAGGTGTTTGAAGGGAAACTCGAACTTGACGAAAACGGACACGTAATCGTGAACCGGCGACAGCATACCAGCGTAGAAGGGGTTTTTGCTGCCGGTGAGGTAGCCGATCCGTACTATCGCCAGTCAATCACCTCGGCCGGAGAAGGCGCCAGGGCGGCGATCGAGGCTGACCGCTACCTGGCCGACTTGAAGGATCAGTCTTATCCAGGAAGGAAATGAGTTTTAGCCCGTAAGTTTCATTCCACACCCTAAAGAGTCGAGTATGCGAGGAGGCAGCTGACCGTGAATGAGAACAACGACGCTACACCCGTAAAACGCCCGTTGTTAGTGGCCTGGGCCATTATCCTGATGGTTTCTGTCCTGGCAATACTGTCGGCTGCCAGCACGACGTTGCTGGCAGCCGGCCCGGACGACGAGCAGTCCGACGTCGAAGCGGCCAGTATCGTGGTCTCGGCCAATTACGACGCCCGGCTGGACAGTTTCACCGGCTATCGTGAATGCCTGACAGGTACGACGACACTGCAGTTGTACCACACGGCCATTCTGACCACGACCATCGACACGACGGTGCCCCAAGCCGGCAAATATCAGATCTCTAGCGATATTTCGCTGTCGACCAATTTGCCGGTGCTGATCGATTTTGACAACGGCGCACCTTCCCTAAGCACGACCATCAGCCTGTCGGGACAGGAGCAAATCTACGATCAGATGTCGACCAGCACGACAACCTTCTACTACGTGTCCACCGACCAACCGTTGATGCGGGGCACCAAAGATGTGGGCCAAACAGGCTGTATGACCATCAGTACGGTCGGTACCCTATTCAGCGGGACGGCCTCGGCGCAATTGACTCAAGTCGGCAGCAATATAGTTTACCTGCCGATCATTTACGGGCCGCAACCCACAGTCACGCCGTCGCCGGGCTATTACGATGATTTCAGCAACACCAACAGCGGCTGGCCGCGCGGTCAATACGGCAATTGCAGTTACGACTATTACTACGACTACCGCTACGACAACTGGTATTATCGTATCACGGCCGACAACCAGGAGCGCTGCATCATCCCCGCACCTTCTTGGGCCACCCAGACTGATGGCACGTTTGAGATCCTGGCATCTCGTCCAGGGTACACAGCCGGCATGTACGGCTTCTTCTTCCGTGCCGGTACAGATGCCGACCGCAATCGCTGGGCCGTGGAGGTCCGGCCCGATCCGGTGGCCTGTGGCAATCTGCCGTTCTATTGGTTGAGTTACATCAACAACGGTAGCAGCAAGCTGCTTAACCCTGGGGCGGAAAGCTGCACCGGCGACCTGAATCTGTACGGCGGATGGAACAAGCTGACGGCTGTCACGCAAGGTAGTACCGTGTACGTCTACCTGAACGATCACTACCAAATGAGCGGGTCGGGCGGCCCGTATGGAAGTCAATACAAGTACTTTGACCTGGAAGCCATCGCCGATACCAATACAGCCATCACCGTTTACATCGACTGGGTGAAATTCACGCCTAACTAGATTATGACGAGGCGCCAATAAGAAAGGGGCGAGCCGGCGGCTCGCCCCTTTTGGTTTTTAGACACAACCAAGCCTCGACCAAGCCAATTTGCCTGGCCGATCGCAGCAGTGTCACATAGACTTGGTGTCGTAGACCAGGCTGCGCTCCCACTTGGCGCCGTGGTTGTCTATGAACCGCGTGTGAACCGGTCCGGCCTGATAACTGTCGTGGCCGGCCAGGTCATCAAAGACCAGGATCAGGCCGTAGGTATAGCTGTTGTCGACCACACTACGATGGGTGTCGGCCGGCTTGCCGTAGAAACCGGATTTCACCGCCGGATCACTCAGCAACGAGTTCAGGCCGTCCTCAAAGGCAACAAAAGCATCCTCCGCCAGGTCTTTCTTAAGCCAGAAATAGACACAATGAACGTGCATTACAGCTCCTTTCCTTGCGGCCGCAGGCAACAGCGGCCGGCAACCTTATATATCAAACGGTGGCTTTAGAAGCCCATCAACTGACTCAAATCGGCCACGCCGTCGGGGATGGTCGCAATCGCATACACCAACGCCAGCCGGTTGCGGCGGACCACTTCATCCTCGGCCATCACCATAACGCGCTCGAAGAACACGTTGATTGGATCTCTGAGCTGCAGTAATGCTGTCAGTATTTCGGCTATGGTTGGTCTGTCGAAATTCCGCGTAGCCTGCGCGTAGGCAGCCCACAAAGCGTGGCTGTTCTCATCCAAGGCATCCGGGTCCAGGCGGAAACTGCGTGCTTCCTCCAAAATCGGACGCACGATGCGCTTGCAGCGAGCGTAAGCCACTAAAATCGACTCCCAATCGTCACGTTCCACCCATTTCTGCAGCGAGCGGGCTGTCTTTTCACATTGGTAGGGATTGTCCCCGCGCTCGGCCAGCACGGCCTGAATCACGTCGTAGCGTAGCCCCTGATCGCGCAAGACGCCCTCGAGGCGGCGCTTGATGAAGTCGATGCAGACGGCCAGCGGATCGTCGACGATTTCGGTCTCGAGCGACGGCAGCAAGGCAGCCGCTTTGCGCAGCCCGTCCGAGATGGAATAATCAATGCCTAACTCCATCAGCATGGTCACCAGGCCCAGGGCACCGCGCCGCAGCCCGTACGGATCCGCCGAGCCGCTGGGAGCCAGCCCGACAGAGAAGAGACCGATCAGGCTGTCCAGTCTGTCGGCCAGCCCAACGACCATCCCCGGTTTTCCGGAAGGCAAACGGTCGCCGGCGAAACGGGGCAGATAATGCTCAAACAAAGCATCTGCGACAGCATCGCCTTCTCCCGACCGCAGTGCATATTCACGCCCCATAGCGCCCTGCAAACTGGTCAGCTCAACCACCATCTGCGTGGCCAAATCCGCTTTGGCCAAATGCGCGGCCCTTTCGACAACCGCCAATTCTTCAGCGTTCAAGCCCAGGTCTTGGCCGATTTCAGGGGCCAGTCTTTCCAGCCGTTTCGTTTTGTCGAGCATCGACCCAAGCTGCTCTTGAAACAGGAGCGTGTCGAGCCGGGGCAGGAAAGCGTTCAACGGCTTGCTGGTATCCACTTTGAAGAAGTACTCAGCATCGGCGTACCTTGCCCGCAGCACCTCCTCATTGCCTTGCTGGACAATCTCCAGGTGCTGATCGTCGCCATTGCGCACGGCCACAAAGTAAGGCAACAATTCGCCCAACTTGCCGACCACCGGGAAATAGCGCTGGTGTTTCTTCATAACGGTCACCAAAACCGGTTCCGGCAGGACCAAATAGTCGGGGCTGAAATTGCCGCGAAACGCCTGTGGTTGCTCCACCAGGTTGCTTACTTCGGCCAGCAGTGCCGGGTCGGCAGGCACCTGGCCGTTGACCTCAGCCGCCAGGAGAGTGACCTGGCGTTGAATTTCGGCCGTGCGCTGCGCAGGATCGACCAGAATGCCCTGCCGGGCCATAGCCTCGAAGTATTCGCCGGCCGACCGGATTTCCACCGGCAGCGATCCCGTCCCACGTGGTCCATGACTGGTACGGCCGCTCTGTACACCGGCATAGGCAAAGGCGAGAACACCATCGCCTATCAAAGCCACCAACCAGCGAATGGGTCGGCTGAAGCGGACACTCACCTCATTGCCGCCCGCCTCCGGGGAAGGAAGCCAGCGCATACCCTTACCAAAACTGATGCCGGCGATCAGGTTGGGCAATGCTTCGGCCAATACCTCAGGCGACGGCAGGCCCTTGATGTGCCGGGCGGCAAAGACGTATTGCCCACCGCCATCTTCACGCACCTGCAACTGCTCCACCGGTACTCCCTGGCTGCGCGCAAAGCCCAGGGCATCCTTGGTGGGATTCCCGTCGGCATCAAAGGCAGCCCGCGCCGGAGGGCCTTTCACATCCTGCTTCTCGTCAGCCTGGTACGGCGCCATATCTTCCACGGCAACCGCCAACCGCCGCGGCGTGCCGGCCACACGTACGGAGCCGTGCTGGATGCGCAGATCCTGCAACAAGGCAGGCACGGTCGCATTCAGCTGCTCAATGCCGGCCGTCACGTCCTGGGCCGGCAGCTCTTCAGTCCCAATCTCCAACAAGAACGTGGCCGGGTGCCTCATTTTCGGAAGCTCGATATCCACCACAGGCGCGCCGGGCACCGTCGTACGATAACGGACAAACGGATAGCCGGCCTCTTGGCGTTGTTGCATAAAGGCCGTGGCAACCTGCCTCGACAAGTCGCGCATACGGGCGAAATAGCTGGCCCGCTCGGTCACGCCAATTGCCCCTCGAGAATCCAACAGGTTGAACGTGTGCGAACAGCGCAACACGTAGTCGTGAGCCGGCACAACCAGGCCACGATCGAGGCACGTTTTGGCCTCCTGCTCGAAAATATCATAGGCCGCCAGCAGACGGTCTATATCGGCCACCTGAAAGTTGTAGGTGCAGTACTCTATCTCCTGCTGACGGAGGATGTCGCCGTAGGTATGGACACCATCCCAGTCGATATCCCAGACAGAATCAACTTTCTGCAAGAACAACGCGATGCGTTCCAGCCCATAGGTAAGTTCCACCGCCACCGGATCGAGATCGAATCCGCCGAACTGTTGGAAATAGGTGTATTGGGTGATTTCCAACCCGTCGAGCCAGACTTCCCAGCCCAGTCCCCAGGCCCCCAAGGCTGGACTTTCCCAATTGTCCTCCACGAAGCGGATATCGTGTTCCTCACGTTTGATGCCCAGAGCATACAGGCTGTTCAAATACAGCTCTTGTGGATCGCCCGGGTCCGGCTTAAGGATCACCTGGAACTGAGTGTGCATTTGCATGCGGTTGGGATTGTCGGCGTAGCGACCGTCGTCAGGCCGGAACGATGGTTCGACGTAGGCCACGTTCCATGGTTCGGGACCCAAGGCGCGCAACGTCGTGGCCGTGTTGGCCGTACCGGCGCCCACTTTTTCGCTATATGGATACCAGACCAAACAACCGTGTTGGGCCCAGTAACTTTGCAGAGTCAAAATGATTTGCTGGAAGTTCAACGCTTTTGCCATACAGAAAATAGATCCTTTCTAAAACCAAACCGGCGGCAACCGGAAACGAAAAGCCGGCCCTTGAAGCCAGCGCCTGCCGCACGCCGTCGAAAAAATACCTTGCCCTAATTATTGCAGCCACCTACACCTGGTGGCTGTTTTGTTCCCGGCGCAGGCGGTGAACGAAATCGACCGATTTTATGCGCCGTTCCAACAGATAGACGATGAACTTCTGCAAAACGGCTTCCAACTCCAGGTGAGTTGATTGCCGCAGATGTAACCTGGCGGCCTGCTGCCAGGGCTGGGTTTGCATATAACGCAACACCTTGAAAGCCGGCAGTGTCAGTGGCACGGCATCGGCGATGCCTTCTCCGTGCTGAGGGCAGACCACCCCACCGGCCGCCGCGTCGAAATAATTGGTGACCGGCTCCAGTTGTCTCTGGCAGGTCACACAGAAGAACAATTGCGGCTGGTAGCCCAATAGCGCCAATGCCCTGAGCTCGAAAAAACGAAGGGCAAGTGCCTGGTCTTCGGCCTGCTCCAGGCGGCCCAGCGTTTCCAGAATCAACTCAAACAGTGCCGGGTTGTCGTCGCCCTCTTCGGTAAAACGGCCCACAAATTCGGCCACGTAAC
>CAZHBM010000274.1:0-5734 GCA_964529945.1 uncultured Anaerolineales bacterium
GATCCCTGGTCGTGCCCGGTAACAAGGTTACTGGTGTGCAGTTGCACGGATGCAGTTCCGGTGATTGTCCGGACCTCTTCGTCAGCAATGGGACTTGCTCTCCCGGCGACCTGACGCAACGCTTCGCCGCCAATGCCGCGGCCTTTTGCTCCAATCATGTGGTTGACGTGGCCGATTGCGTTCAACCCGAATGCTCCTTGGTCGGTACCACAAATATGCAGGGGCGTTTTACAAATGGGACTTATTGGTCACCCACCTTCGAGCCGTGCTTCGAGACTCCCGCCGGGCCGGCGTATCCTGACCAGTTTCTACATTTAGAGCAATCCAAGCAGTTGCGCGACGACTATTCCTGTCTGGCAACGGCCTTCAAATCCACGTTTCCACTTCCAATACAGTCAGCGTCTCCATCCGAGGTCTACATCCCAAGTATCTTCAACGACCGGACTGACTGAGTCCTGTCAAGTGCGATATCCGGCTGAAGATGTTATGCGGCGATCGCGTGATGGTAACAGCTAAAGGGTTGCCAGTCCGGCCTTTGATCCACCGTATCGGCATTAGGGCAATAGCCATCCAATTTTGTCCTTACTTCTTCGCTGCCATCTTGTAGATTTTGCCGACCCAGGCACCTCACAATGGGGTTCCCGTTACGCAGGCGGTGCGGGTTGCTTTTGTTGCGCGAGGCAATTATTATTATGCAATGATGGCGACTATTGACGACGGCGACGCGATGCACGACGATAACCCTCAAACTGACAAACCTCTTAATGCGCTGACACAGGATGCCTCCCAATCGGAATCGATCGGTATAGGGGATCTATGCAAGAGTGAGGCACGATGCAGAGATCTTCTGGAAAACGTTCACGTCATGATCGGTAGTCTCTCCCTGGACGGTTCGTTAACCTATGCCAACCGCGCCTGGCGAGAAACCCTGGGATACGGTCAAGAAGAGATAACCGATCTTTCGATCTTCGACGTTATCCGACCGGATGACCACGCCGTTTACCGGGATGCGGTCAAGCAAGCAATGGCGGGCAGCGTGGGGCGCATTCAGACCACGTTGGTCGCCAAAGATGGTCGTAGAGTCCCTGTAGATGGTTACGTCAATTGCAGCCAGGGCGAGAATGATGAGTGGACGGTCCAGATTGTTCTGCATGGCAGTTCAATTAAGGGAATAGAAGAGCAACTCCGCCTGGCGAGGCTGGCGCTCGAATCGGCTGCCAATGCCATCGTGATTACCGACCGTGACGGAAACTTCATCTGGATCAATCCGGCCTTTACGCTTCTTACCGGCTATGGGTGGAAGGAAGCAATCGGTAAGAATCCAAGACTGCTCAAATCGGGGAAGCACGAGCCTGAATTCTACGAAGAACTGTGGGATACGATTTTGGCCGGCCGAGTCTGGCAAGGTGAAACGATCAACCGGCGAAAGGACAGTAGCCTTTATATAGAGGAACAGACAATCGCGCCCGTTGTCAATGAGCAAGGCGAAATCACCCATTTTATTGGCATTAAACAGGATATCACGGCCCGCAAACGGGCGGAAATCGCCCTTCAGGAACATATGGATCGGCTGGAAGAACTGGTGCAGGAACGCACGCGCGAATTACTTGAGGCGCACGGCCACATCCTGGCACAGCAGCGACTGGAGCGAGACCTCCAACTGGCAGAGCAGGTACAAACCAGCCTGTTGCCCCGGGAGGTGCCCGTATTGCAGGGATTTGAATTTGCAGCGGCAGCCTTGCCGGCACAACACGTAAACGGAGACGTATACGACTTCATCGTTCGTGACCCCACCAACTGCCAGATTCTTCTGGCTGACATAGCCGGCAAGGGAATCTCGGCCGCTCTTTTGACGTCAACAGCTCGGGCCTTGATCAGGGCGGAGACGGACCATACTTTGTCCCCAGCCACCATACTTACCAACGTCAACCAGGCGCTTTTCGAAGATCTACTTCACGCCGAGAAGTTCATCACTGTTTTTATGGCCCAGTTGAATGCCCGGTTGGGCCAACTGACTTATGCCAATGCCGGCCACACAGAGGGTCTATGGTGGCGGCACCTCTGCCAGGAGTATCGCACGCTGCCCGCCACCGGACTGCCGGTTGGCATCTTTGCCGACACTTCTTACGTGGAAGAGACTCTGCCCTTGATGCCCGGCGACGTGCTCGTTTTCTACAGCGACGGAATCCCGGAGGCGCGCAACAGCGCAGGTGAGTTCTTCGGCATGGACCGGTTGATAACCTTCCTGTTGGAACACGTTTCCCGCGACGCGCCGGCATTGGTGAAAGGTATCGTGGACGCAGTCGAGACATTCCGCGAGGATGCACCTCGGGCCGATGACTTGACCTTGATTGTGCTAAAAGCCTTGCCGCGTAGCACTTCCTTTGTCTATCCGGCAACCCTCGATCGATTGGACGATGTCACTGCAACGATTCGGCAGGTGGTCGCGGCCTATGGGGACCAGTTTGCCTATGAGTTTGAGTTGGCGGCGACTGAGATCCTTTCTAATATTGTCCGTCACGCCTATCGGCACGAATCCGGCGAGATAAGAGGCCAGATCAATTTGGTGGAAGATCAAGTGGCGCTGGATCTCTACGATGATGGGCTGCCCTTCGACATCACCTCGGTGCCCGAGCCCGATTTTGAAGAGCCACAAGAGGGTGGCTATGGACTCGCAATCGCCCGCCAATTGCTGAACAGACTCGATTACTCACCGGAAACGCCGGCCGGCAATCACTGGTGCCTGACCAAGCTGGTCGGGCGGGGTGAGTGTATTGAGAGTGTGTAGGACGGATAAGATGCGAGTCGAACCCCTATTGACATTACGGTGAGCGCCAAAAGACGAATCATATTTCGAGTTGGGACAATTGGTTGACTAGTGATTGAGTGGAGTTTATGGTAAAAATATTTCGGATAGCAGGCTTGACCCTTGTTCTAATTGTGGCACTTCTGGGCATATTTTGGCTGGCAGGCGACGAGAATCCGGTGACGGCACCTGCCAACGACACTACCCCGGTGCCAGAAACACAGTTGCCATTGCGGGAGTATTTGGTGCCGGAAGCCTCCTCGGCTCCAGATGAAGCTATGGCGACGGCATCGCCGACAGCGGCTACCGACCCGTCGGCCGAGCCAACTGCCGCCCCGGCCGATGACCAACCGCCGGTTGCGACTGAATCGCAACCTACCGCCGTTACACAAGCTGAGACCGGGGGGGCGACTGCGACAACTTCCGAGACTCCCGACGCCACCAGCATTGTTCCACCGGCTCCGTCGCCGGCCGATGCGCAGGAAGGTGCCGATGTCGCCAAAATTGCACAGCCGGGAACTGTCAACCAAATATCAAGTGACGTAATCCTGGACACCGGCGACCCTCTGTACAATGATGCGCCATGGTTGCCGCCTGTAACGGCGACAGAAGTAATCAGTGCCGGGGTCGTCAATTATCGCTACGCTCACCTGACCTTCGAATTCGTGTTTACCAATACCGGTCCGGGCGATGTCACCAATCTGGACATCTACGTGGCGGTGCCGCCTGACCGCGACAACCAGACCATCTCAAACCTGACGTTCTCCGGGCCGTATGCGCCTGCGGTCGACCAATACGGGCAACAGATTGCCCTGTTCAAGGTTCCCCAGGTTGCGGCGGGCGAAACCACGTCCGTATCCTGGGAGGCCGACGTGAAGATCGAGGCACAGGATTTTCATCTCGATCCCGCCAAGACAACTGGCCTGGATACGATACCACCCGAAATCATTGCTACTTACACGAGCGACGAAGACAAATACAGACTGGATAGTCCGATTATCCAGAACGCGGCGGCCGTGGCCGCCAACGGCGCCACCAACCCGTATTGGATTGCGCGTAACATTCACGATTATATAGCGGAGCATATGAGCTATTATAATGATGGCAAGTGGAGCGACGCCGAGACTGTGTATGTTCAGCGAATCGCTTCATGCAGTGAGTATGCTTTTCTTTTTGTTTCTCTGTGCCGGGCCAATGGCCTCCCCGCCCGCTACGTGGCAGGAACGCGTGACAGGAAGCCGGGGGTCTATGTGGATGACCTCTTCCACCGCTGGACTGAGGTCTACCTGCCGCCTTACGGTTGGGTCCCTATCGATACACTCCACGATGACCGCCGCGACGGCATTCAACATTACTTTTTCGGCGCCGTCAAAGATGACCGTTTGGCTACCACGGTGGGCGGTGGAGATTCCGAGTATCTTGGGTGGAACTATCACAACGCCTACCGCTACGATTACGAGGGCGAACGCCCGATTGTCGAGCGCAAACGATATTTTGTGTGGGAACCTTATCCGGCCGCCATACAGGTTGAACCCGGCAATCTTGAAGCTCAGGCTCCGGCGAATCGGCCAACCGTCGCTATCGGCGACCTGGCTATCACCTCGGGTAACGGTGATTATGACTGGTCGCTTGTTTCGGCCAGCGATTGGCTGCGGCTGGCCAAGAGCAAAGGAAAGACGCCCGATGTACTGGGCGTGGAAGCGGACACAACCGGCTTAGCGCCCGGTAATTATTCCGGTTCCATTGTCCTGCTGGCCGACAACTTAGGGCAAAAAGTGACTATCCCGGTACAGCTGTCGGTAATTGAGGACAACCCCTAAGTAGTATCCAAAGAAAAGAATCCGAAAAACATTATTAAAGTCTATGTTTCATTGTACGAGAATGGGGGTAATGATGTTCGAGTGCTGCTTACGTGTTGACTACGCATTCAAATCGGATGCCCCCCAATTGCATCCGGCTGAAAGGAGGGCACTTTGACGACAAGCGACGAACGCATGACGACTGGGGCAGGCACCGCAGAAGCCAAAGGTACGCAGCCTTTGACGTGGCTGGTCTACGCATTGGTGGGTGCGACAATACTGCAGTGCGCCTTAGTCCTATTGGGTAATCCCGAGCGTTTCGCGGTCTGGCTGTTGGTATTGTTGGCCGTCAGTATCGGTCAGGCCATATTTCTCCCATCAAGCCTGGCCTGGTATGGTGCGTTGGCTGCGGTTGTGCTGTGGGTTATGCTTCGCCAGGCTGCCGGTGTCTGGGTTCAGTCCGAATTGGTACCGAGCCTGCTCGAAGTTTTTGGGCTGGGTCTCAGCGTTTTCCTGGCAGTTCGATATCGCCAAAATTGGGAGCGCCAGCACGCCGAGCTGCAGGAGTTACGGGGACTACGAGAGGTGCTGGTGGCCGGAGAGGTCGGCACGGGCTTGTTGCCGCGCGAGGTTGCCGAACTGCGCCTCAGGGAAGAAATCGACCGGGCCAGACAGTTCCGGCGTCCACTGGGGTTGTTGCTGGTCGAGACCGAGGCGTTGCCATCCCGAGAGATGGATGAGAAAGACTGGCGCGCGATCGGGCAGGCGATCACCCGTCAACTGGTCAGCGCGTCTCTTATTCACGATATCCCCTTCAGATTCAACCAAAATCGTTTGGGCTTGATCCTGCCCGAACGAAACTGGGAACGCCTGTATGAGGATGCCGATGCGGTCGTGATTGCCATCAAAGCAGCATTGTTCTTGGACGAAAACGAGCAACCGCAATCAGTCCTCGACTCCACCAGGCTTTTCTTCGGCCTGGGAACCTATCAAGGTGAGAGTTCCGGTAGCATCGACCTTGTGCGGGCGGCGGAGGATTCACTCAATGTGGGCCGTGATCTGGCTGAGATCGGTGAAACCTCGGTGACAGCCTATGCCATGCCGGCTGTCCCGATGATGGATACCCGGG
>CAZHBM010000275.1:0-5733 GCA_964529945.1 uncultured Anaerolineales bacterium
GTACGTAATTGACACCAGCTCTATAATTGATGCTCGTCGAAGGCTATATCCACCAGACATCTTCCTCGGGTTGTGGGAAAACCTAGAGCAGATGATAACCGACGGGCGCCTTATCACTTCTGAAATGGTATTAGCCGAGCTTTGCAAGAAAGATGATGAGGTCTCTGACTGGGCCAAAAGCCACGGTAATATGATTGTTCCTGTCGACGAACTCGTTCAGAACGCAGTGCAAGACATCGTCAATACTCACGGCATAGTTGATACCGACAGATTCAGCGAGAATGCAGATCCTTGGGTGATCGCGTTGGCAGAAATCGAGAGCGCTACCGTGGTCACACAGGAGAAGAGAGCTGGCAAGGGGGCGATGAACGTCAAGATTCCCAACGTGTGCGAAGCCCGAAATATCCAGGTGTTGAACCTACTTCAACTTTTTCGAAAGGAAGCCTGGGTGTTCCACAACTCCAAACAGATGGGCGATTAATCACGACAATGTTGGAGATTCAAGAGTAAGGCAGTTCGAAGTTTTTCTGTTTAATGCTGAGCGATGGCTGTTGAGATTCCGCATAGATCGTGCCGCTGAGTACGTAGGGGCTGTTATTGTCCACTACACCAGGCGTCGTATTCGGTAACCGAAAGCCCGTCCAGGATTGGTAGCGGCCTCCGGAGCCGTGTGCGGGCGTTCGAGTCGCCCCAGGGGTACCTGACCACAAATGGCCCGCTGCGCATTTCACAGCAGCGGGCTTTCTGTTTGGACTCGGCCCGGCGATTGGTGCGAAAATAGGCTTGACCTGCCGGGTAAAAGTGGCTATACTGTACTTATGTTCAATGTCGACATTCACCGCTCTCTTCAGGTACTGAAGTGCGCCGTCCAAAACAGCGCCCGATTGGGCATGCGCCAACGTCCTGGATGAGACGCACAGCAGCGCAAACGGTGCGCGGCTTTTTGTTTTCGGGAAAGCTATTACACTCTCTGTGGGCATCTCGACCATGGCATTGTGGCTCAAGTCTCGCAAGACATTTCTCGCCTTGTTACTGCTGGCGATACCGCTCTTCTGTCTTCTGCGGTCGCCGGTTGCCGCTCAATCATCCCCCAAAACGGTCCTGGTGGTCAACTCCTATCACCCCGGCTTCTACTGGTCCGACCGCGAGGTCGAGGGCATCCTGGCCAGCCTGCCGGAAAATGTGGAAGTCACCGTTGAGTACATGGACAGCAAGCGGCTCATGAGTGACCAGTACATGATGCTGCTGTACGCGGCTTACCAGCTAAAATATGAGGACGATACCTTCGATTGTCTCATTTCTCTGGACGAGAACGCCTTTTGGTTTCTGCTGGACCGCGGGGACGCCCTTTTCCCGGACACACCGATCGTCTTCGCCGGCGTCAACCAATATGCGCCGGAGATGATTGCCGGTCACGACAACTTGACCGGCGTGGTTGAAAAGGTTGATCTCGAAAGCACGATCAATAGCGGCCTGGCGTTGCGACCGGGCGCCGACCAGGTGCTGGCGGTGACCGACCAGACAACCAGCAGCCTGAGCAATCGGGCCGTGCTCGAGGATCTGGTTCAGGCCGGTCGCATCAACGGCCAGGTTACCTTCCTGAACCAGGGCGAGGGGCTGAGCGTTGAGGAATTGGAGACCGCGCTGAGCCAGGCCCCGGCGGACAGCATCGTCTACTACGCAGATTTCTTCCAGGACAAGAACGGGCATTTCCTCGACTACGAAGAACTTATGCCAGTCCTGTCTCGTGTATCGGCGGCGCCCATCTTCGTTCACTCCGACATGTACATCGGCTATGGTGCGGCGGGCGGCAAGGTGGTCAGCGGCTATTATCATGGACAGGCTGCCGCCAAGCTGGCGATGCGCATTCTGAACGGTGAGGCGGCAAGCAACATCCCCGTTCAGACAGAAGGGGCAACGCAGTACATGTTTGATTCCCGGCAGTTGAGGCGCTGGAACATTCCTTTGTCCACCCTGCCCGAATCGAGCATTGTCATCAATCAGCCGGACACCTTCTACGCGCGTTACAGGGGTTACGTGTGGGCCTTCGTGGCTTTTGTCTTATTGCAGTCGGCCATCATTGCCGCCCTGATCACCAGTTCGCTGCGCCGGCGGCGTGCGGAGAAGGCGCTGGCGCGCGAGCGTAACCTGCTGCGCATGGTGATCGACAACGTGCCGGACGCGATCTACGTCAAAGACAAAGACAGTCGATTCCTGGTGGCCAGCCAGCTGGTAGCCCAGATGACGGGCGCCGAAACAGCGGATGAGGTGCTGGGAAAGACTGACTTCGACTACTTTTCTGAAAGGGTCGCCAAGCGCTACCGGGCAGATGAGTTGCGGGTAATGTCGTCGGGCGAGCCTATGCTGAACAAGGAAGAGGCGACGCCGGACAAGGGTCAGGGAAGGCATTGGTACTCGACCACCAAAGTCCCCTTGCGCGGCCCCGATGGGACGATTTTGGGGATTGTCGGTATCGGGCGCGACATGACCCAGCGCCGGGAGGCGGAGGCTGAACTCAGGCGGCGCAACAAAGAGTTGACGCTGCTTAACCGGATAATCGCCGCCTCGCGCTCGGGCACACAAACGGACGTCCTGCTGAATATTGTCTGCCGCGAACTGGCAATGGCTTATGACGCCTCGCTGGTAACGGCCGAAGTCTTGGATGACAGCGGAAACGTGGTCCAATCGCGGGGGCGTTATCAAAAAGAGGGCGAGCACTCGGCCGTGATGGAAATGGCGGCCGACCCGACCGTTTCGCCTTTGTGGCGCTATCTGTTTGCCCATCCGCAAGCCTGCGTGGTCCCAGCGGATGACACAGATACCTCACACGTTCTACTGCCACATATGCGGCGGCGAGGTGCATCCGTGTGGGCGATTGCGCCTTTGAAGGACGAAAGCCGGGTGATCGGCTACCTGTGCCTGGAATGGGCGGCTTCGCGGCAACTGTCGCGTCACGACGTGAGACTGCTAGAGCCGATCGGCGATCAACTGTCGTTGACACTGGCGCACGCGCGCAGAACCGTCGAACAACAGCGGCTGACTATTGCCGTCGAGCAGTTGACGGAGAACGTCGTCATCACGGACGCCAACGGCTCGATCATTTACGTCAATCCGGCCTTTGAAGCGTCGACCGGCTATACACGGGAAGAGGCCATGGGGCGTAATCCGCGCCTGCTAAAAAGCGACGTTCAAGATCCGAGCGTTCACCAAGAGTTGTGGCAGACGATCAGCAGCGGTCGGGTCTGGAAAGGGCGCCTGATAAACCGCAAGAAAGACGGAGAGACCTATACCGTCGATGTCACCGTCACTCCCGTCCGCGACGACAACGACACAATCGCCAACTACGTGGCCGTGCAGCGCGACGTCAGCCACGAGCTGCAGCTGGAGGACCAATACCGGCGCTCCCAAAAAATGGAGGCTATCGGCCAACTGACGGCCGGCATCGCTCACGATTTCAACAACCTGTTGACGGCCATCAACGGGTTCGCCGAGCTGCTGGAAATGCAGATGTCGACGGAGGACCCGTTGCAACAATACGCGGTCAAGATCCTCGAATCGGGCGAGCGGGCCGCCGACCTGGTGAGCCAACTCTTGGCGTTTGCCCGTAAACAGGTGGTTTGCCCGCGGGTGCTCAACCTCAACGACGTCGTGCGGCGAATGAACGCCATGCTGCATCGGATCATCGGCGAACACATCGAGCTGAAGACCGTTTTGGATCCGAAATTGTGTGCGGTGGAGATGGACCCCTCGCAAATCGAGCAACTGGTCGTAAACCTGGTGGTCAACGCCCGGGACGCGATGCCACAAGGCGGTTGCCTGACCCTCGAGACGGCCGACTTGGTCCTGGACGAGGAATACGTGGCCGAGCAGGTGGAGGTCACCCCCGGCCGGTACGTGGTTCTTTCGGTGGCCGACACCGGGGTGGGCATGCCGCCCGAAGTCCTGGCGCGAATATTCGAGCCCTTCTTTACAACGAAAGAGGTGGGAAAAGGTACCGGCTTGGGACTGTCAACGGTATTTGGAATCGTGAAGCAAAACAGCGGGCACATTACGGTTTACAGCGAGGTCGGTCAGGGGACGTTGTTCAGAATCTACCTGCCCGCGTTTGAAGGCCAGACGACCGTGCTGGATCCAGAAACCGAGCCGGAAATGATGCCGACCGGCAGCGAGACTATTCTGCTGGTCGAGGACAATCCACACGTGCGCGAGTTGACGGAAAATGTGCTGGAACGCCTTGGGTATAGAGTCATGTCGGCCGGCGACGGCGCCGAAGCGTTGCAGAAGATGGAGACCGCTCGGGACGAGATCGATATGCTGCTGACGGATGTGGTGATGCCCGGCATGAGCGGCCGAGAATTGGCCGAACAACTGGTGGCGGCCCGGCCGGCTTTTAAGGTGCTGTTCATGTCGGGCTACGAAGGTGCCGACATCTCGCAGCGCGGCATGCTGCTGCCGGATGCACCGTTTTTGGAGAAACCGTTCACCCCGGCGGCCCTGGCCAACAAGATCCGCCAGGTGTTGGACGGAACTGATATCTCAACCGGCCGGCGGCTCCCCTGAGCGGACGGATCAATCCGGTGCCACGGCGCCGCGAGTCAGTCCAACAGCGCCAATACCTCGTCCTCGACCTGAGAACCCAACCTGCCTACCAGCTCATACAACGTCTGCCGGTTCACACGCTTATTGATGGTATGCGGCGACGTCACTGATTGGCCGGCCACCAGGGTGGCCAGTTGTTGTTTGCCCGGCAACGCCAGGCCGGCCACGCAGCCGCAGATCAAGCCGGCCAGGAAGGCGTCGCCGGCGCCGGCCGTGCTGACGGCGGTCACCGCCAGAGCCGGTTCGTGGCGCAGATCGCTTCCGTCGAAGCACCAACTGCCGTGCCGGCCGGCGGTGACGGCAACGAACAGCTCTGTCTTGTGGGCGGATAGTCCATTTATGGCCGCGACAGCCACCCTCTCGGGTGAGTTGTTCTCGGGCGAAAGCCCGGCCGCGGCGGCCGCTTCGTCCAGGTTCAGGGCCAGCAGGTCGGCCCGGGCAATCAACCCGTCTTTGATTGCCGGCGCCACCTCTTCGGCGGCGAAGGAAGCCACGCGCAACAGACTGTAGCGCTCGGCCAACTCCAACAAGGTCCGGCGCGCGGCCAGTGGCACCTCGGGAGCCGCCAGGGCGATGCCGGCGCCTCCGAAGCGGGCGAATTCCGGCTCGGCCTCCAAAACCGTGGCCGGATTGACCTGTGAGGAGGCCGAGTTGTCGGTGGTCAGATTGCAGCCGGCGCCGTCGGGATAGACGACACAGAACGAGTACAGGGTGCGCGTGGCCGGCAGGACGGACACGAAACGCATGTCCATTCCGGCAGCCGACATTTCCTCCACCAGCCGTTGCCCCTCGACATCGTCGCCGACCATACCCAGCGGAATGGTGTCGAAGGCGGGCCCCAACAAGGTGGCCACGTAGTGGGAAATGATGTGCAGCTTGCAGTAGTCGCGGCGGTCCAGAAAGTGACCGCTGCGGCTTTCCTCGCGTCCCAGGGTATGGTTACCGTTGACCGAAAAGAAGGTCCCGCTGCCGATGCCACCCACGCCCAGCATAGCTCGGTAGGGGGCATTGGCCAGGTTCACGTTCAGGTGGGTCATAACCCCAGTTCCCACTCCGGGTGCAGGCTGATGGGATGGGCGGCCGTATCGATCGTGGCCGTCAACAGCGCGTCGGGGTGTGTTTGCAGCAACGTCA
>CAZHBM010000276.1:0-5722 GCA_964529945.1 uncultured Anaerolineales bacterium
TGTTGAGCACCTGTTCGACCTTGCCGCGATCCAGTGAGACCGGTGGCATACGTTTTGGCAACGCTTCGACAATCGACACGTCTTTTTGCGCCGCCAACGTGCGATTCAGGGCTACGTTCTCCTGTACCAGAGCTGCCAGATCGATTTCTTCCAGATTCAGATTCAGTTTGCCGGATTCAATCTGGCTGACGTCCAGCAGGTCGTCAACCAGGCGTAGCATGAATTGACTTGATGACCGGATGACGGACAGAAACTCCTTGTGCTCGTCACTCAACGCCTCGCCCGCCTCCTCAAGCAAAAACTCGCTGTAGGCCATAATGACGCCCAGGGGCGTGCGCAAGTCGTGGGCGGCCATCCCAAGGAACCGGTCTTTGTCGGCGTTCAGTCTTTCCAGTTGGGTGTTCTTCTTGACCAGTTGACGCTGAAGCGAAGCCAGCTCGTTGTTCAGTTGGCTGATTTCCTCGTAAAGCGTTTCGTCCCGCTCACAGACCGCACGCATCGCCTGGGTGTGCCGCTCCAAGACGGGCGTGCCGTCCTCTGATTGCAGCTCGTTGCCAAGTTGCAGCTTCTCGTACAAAGCCAACAGGCCGTTGCGCGTGGCGGCGGCAAACACGTAGACACGCTCGTCCACAACAAAGCCGGCGAAGTGCATAGCCACAACCCGGCCCCGCACAGGCACATTCATTTCCCAGTCAAAGACTACCTGCTTGTCACGCAATTCGACCAGGAAATTCAGGCCCTTGGCCAGGCTGGCCCGGTCCACAGCACCGGTGATCAGGCTGCCGGCAGGAAACTGCTCCGCCAAGGCAGCTTCCCCGTGCACGAGTTGAAGGATTAATCCCTGTTCATCGCAAACCAGGACGATCCCGCCGATTGCTTCCAATTCGGTTCCTCTCGCTAAGCAGACACGCCTGCCAGTCGATTGCCGGCCTGCACCGCACTCTGGGCATCGGGCGCATAGCCGTCGGCGCCGACATGTTGCCACAGGTTTTTCTGAATGTTGAAGGGGTAACCTCCAACCAATATCTTGACTTTTTTGTTTAGGCCGGCGACCCGCACGGTCTCAACCAGATCGGCCACATGGTCCACGTGGTAAGTCATCGTCGCCGAGACGCCCACGAGATCGGCGTCTTGCTCCTCGATGGCACGCAGCACGTCTTCGGTGGGCGTGTTGGCCCCCAGGTAGTAGGTATCCCAGCCGGACATCTCGAAGAAATCGGCCACCATCCGCACGCCGATTTCGTGCAAGTCGTTGCCGACACAGGTGGCCACCATTCGCGCTCCGATTCTGGTGCTCGCGAATACGTACGGATACAACTGGGACATAATCAGTTGCGTTGAGGCGGTACAGAAATGCTCTTGTGCGACGCTGATCTGGTTCGTTTGCCACAGCCGGCCGATTTCGCGTTGGACCGGCTGGAAAACGTGGCCGTATATGTCCTGGACACTGACACCGCTTTCAACGGCGTCCAAAATCAGCTTGCTGGCCAGCCTCCGGTCGCCGCGCAACAGGGTATCGAGATACTGTCGCGCCAGGTCCGCAAAGGGCGCGTCAGCTTCAAGCAGGCTCGGCAGGCTGTCGCTTCCCATCAACACCTGGTGCCTGGCTGCCTCAAAATAAGGTTGCACGCCGGCCAATGCCTCCGAGTCGAGCTGCTCGGCCAGTTCAGCCTCTGTGGCCTGTAACGTGATCGGTAAGCAGTTCGGAGGGAGCTGCAGGCCGGAGAATAATACTTTAACCCAACCGATGTATTCTGAGTACAAAACAGGATCGCCGGCAGACAGTGCCTGCCCCAGATATGCCAGGTGATAACCCACATCCCGCACGCTCTTGGAACGCGCGTCAGGCGCCATTCGTTCGAACTTGGGCCACTGTTCGAAAATACGATTGACGATGCCCACCGCCAACATGTCGCTATCGGCCTTAATACGTTCACTGACGGCTTTCTCAAGAGCTTCCACGATGAACCTCCCAGTGGGCGAGTTCCTGTACTCGCAATTCATGCTGTCTTGACTGACACCCTCATCCAGCCGCGTAACCAAGACGCCTAACGGACCAACATTCCCAAGTCCCGCGCAACGGGATCGGGTGGATCCAACGCTCAGGGACGATATTTGTGAGGTATCCTATTTTAGCATTTTTCGGTCGTTCGTACGAATGGACCGTTAATTCTCACCTGCCGGCCGACTCGAGGACGGGATGTGACCCAAGTTTTTTGTTGGAGAAATTGGATCGAGCCAAGGAGAGGCTGCGAAGCGGCTTGGTGAGAGACCGATCACACAATGCTTTGAGGAGCGTTTGGAATCGGTTAGCCTCTTGTGTTTCTTGCAGGTGGAAGGCCTTCCACCTGCAAGAAACACAAAACAAAGACCGACCGCCGAGTCCCATGGACACCTTCCAACAAATTGGGACACCCCCTTGAGGAAGGGCCGGGTTGTATCAGGCGGCGCCTGATGGTAAGATTATATGGTGCTTACTGTTCAACAACTGTTTGTGTCCAAACTTCAACACCTGCTGAGAGCCTGATGAGAAGAGCAAAGAAAATTCCCGTCCGTTCCTGGCCTGTTCGCGTCGCCGGCGGCTTGCTGTTGCTGCAAGCAGTCGGTCTGGTGGCGATCAACGCGCTCAATTTGAGCCGCTTGAACTGGGATTTCCTGCAATTGCAGCCCACCATTGTCGCCGACGCCATCCCTTCGGCCAACATCCAGGCAGTGTCTATCGCATTCTCGTTCGTGCCCTCGGCTGCGTTAGCCGTCCTGGCGGCCGTAGGTTTGTTCTTCTTCTGGCGTACCGGTTGGCTGTTGGCTATGATGGCCCAGGGGCTGACCCTGCTCATATGCCTGATCTTCTATTCTCAGAATCGCCCGAACGTGATCTACCCCATCATGATCTACTGCATCCTGATGGTTCTGAATCTCAATTCCTTCGAAGTGCGTTCGACGGTCCACGACCGGCCCGACCAATCATCCTAGGAGACGACTTATGGATTCCGAACGGCAGCAGCAACTGCTGCGGCGCTTCGAGCCGATAATGCATTATTCGCGCGGGGAGCAGTTCTTCCCCATGCGCGTCGAACCCTACGTCAGATCGTGCAGCCTTTGGGTCCAGCATCCCGACCAGGACCCGGAACGCTTGATTGGCCGGGGTGCTCTGACGCTCAAAGATCTTTCCGAACCGCGCCTGGATGAATTCGGCACCGTTTATTTCCTCAAACTCACCCGCCCGGTGGCGCCGCCGCAGATGGCTGCCTACAATCTGCAGCGGCTGCGCCAGAGACTGGGGATCACCGACTCTTTCTTCGCCGGACGCAGTCGCCTGGCCCGCGTCGGCTATACCTCGCGCCTGGTGGATGCGCTTTTCTCGCTGACCTTGCTGGCCCGGGGGCGGGTCCCAGGAGACGCGGCTCTGGCGGCCGAAGAGATCTACCAGCAGACTCTGGCCCAATCCGAAGCGTACGCCTATTACGGTCGCGTCATCAGCCAGGATAGTTGGGTTGTGGTCCAGTACTGGTTTTTCTACGCCTACAACAACTGGCGTTCCGGCTTCTTCGGCGCCAACGATCACGAAGCCGACTGGGAAATGATCACCATCTACCTGTCGCAATCGGAAACGGGCGAGTTAAAGCCGGAGTGGGTCGCCTACGCCGCTCACGATTTTTCCGGTGACGACCTGCGTCGACGCTGGGACGATCCGGAATTGGAGAAAGTCGGCGAACACCCGGTCGTCTACCCCGCCGCCGGCTCTCACGCCAGTTACTTCAGGGCCGGCGAATACCTGACTGAATTCGAAATCCCTTTCCTGGCGCCCTTGAACAAGATCGGCCGCCGGCTGCAGTCTTTCTGGCAGGAAACGCTGCGCCAATACGGCAGTCAAGACCTGCCCTCCGCACCTGAACGTGAGACGCGGATCTTTCATATCCCCTTCGTCGACTACGCCCGCGGCGACGGGCTGTCTATTGGTCCCGGCCAGGACCGTGAATGGCAGCCGGTAACGACCATGGAGCCGCCGCCCACCTGGACTGTTTACTATCGCGGCCTGTGGGGACTGTACACCCACGACCCGCTGGCCGGAGAAAATGCACCCGCCGGGCCGATGTACAATCGCGATGGCAGCGTGCGCCGATCCTGGTACGATCCGGTCGGTTGGGCCGGCCTGGACAAAGTCGTCCCGTTTACGGAAATCATGACCGTTCTGCGCGAAGAACAGGCGAATCTGGCGGCCGAGGAAGAAGAGCTGAAAGACAAGGTGGATGAAACGGGGCGCGAGCTCCAAAGAGCCGGCGTCGAGATGGCGGCCATGCAACGCCGCCCTCATCTCGACAAGATGTACCAACAACGGCAGAAACAGATCGAGACCGCCTCACGCGAGTTGGACCGGCTGCGCGCTCAACTGGCCGACCGCCAGGCGCTTTCACAGTCACTGAAACTATACGCCGAGAGAATCGAGGCCGGCGAACGGCCTGCCCCACGGGCCCACATCCGTCACTTTCGCCAACCGACAACCGACAGCGACTTGCGCTTCGGTCGCCTGGCGGAGATGTGGGCGGCAGTCAGCGTGGGCGTGATGCTCATCGGCTCCGTTCTGCTGGCTTTCCTGGCCCGTGGTTACTTCGCCTACTGGCTGATTGCCAGCGTTTCGGTGCTGATACTCATTGAAACCAGCCTACGCGGCAACCTGACCCGGTTGATCACCCGGCTGACGGTGGGCCTGGCCATTGCCTGCACGCTGGTGATCATCTATGAGTTCTTCTGGACCCTTCTGGCCCTCATCATCCTGGTCATCGGCGTTTACATCCTGTGGGACAACGTGCGCGAACTACACGCCTGAGCCACGTGCTCCCCGACCCCGGAGGTCAGACACCGGCGTGTGGCTGCCGCAACCGACTCCAATCGACGAAGAAGATGAGACAGAATAGAGCGATGGCAACGACCGTGGTCGCCAGATTGAAGGCCGGATCGAGCTGCGCGCTCAAGAAGATCGAAGGTGACGGCAGCGCGGAATCCCGGTAGTTGACCACCAACGCAGCAAACAGGTTGTTGGCCGCGTGCGTGCCCAACGCCAGTTCCAGCGAACCGTCGGTGACCGAAATCCAACCCAGGAAAGCGCCGAACAGGAAGTAGAACGTCATCAGCAGCAATGCGCCCGTCTGCACCTCCGGGTTGCTAGAGTGCGGCACGGCAAACAAAACACCCGACAGGACCGCCAGCAACCAGCGGTTGCGGGTCACCAGGCTGCCCCACTGCAACAGGTAGCCGCGAAAGAACAATTCCTCGGCTGTGGTTTGCAGCGGCGTGAACCAGATCGCCACCAGGAAAAACGGCAGCAACTTAGGCACGTCCAGGGTAAACTGCATCGCCGCCGGATTCCGCAGCCAATCGACCAGGCTGATGAGAACCGACAGCCCCAACCAAACCCCAAATCCGGCCGCGATACGCCCCCAGTTGATCCCGCGGGCGCCGGTGACCAGCGTGCGCACGGGCCGGCCATGCACAATCTTGACCACGAACAACGTGCCGGCCAACAAGGGAATGAAAGAAACATTGACCAGCAGATACACCTGCATGGCCGAAAAATGGGACGTCAGGGCCTGGTACGTGCCGCCGGCCGCCGCCAGGTCGGCCAATGAATAGCCCCCGGCCGCCTGAAACACGAGCAGCAAGACCAGGGTCGTCAGGCTGCCAATCCCCAGCCATATCGCCAGGATGAGCGACGCTCCCAACA
>CAZHBM010000277.1:0-5681 GCA_964529945.1 uncultured Anaerolineales bacterium
GATGCATCTTCGGGGGCGGACTCGGCTGCGGCTTCGGTAGCCGCTGGAGCGGGGACCGCAGCGCCACTCTCGGTGGCGGGGGCTTGTGGCGCCGGCGTCGCTCCTCCACACGCTACCAGGCTCGTGACGATCACAATGATCAACAGCCCGTAGAATAATGTTCTACGCATGTTCGTATTAGCCTCCTCGCTATTAAGACATTGAGACAGTAGATACGACTACACTTCGACTGAGATACCAATTACTTGAATCAGCCTTTCGTGCAGCACCTCCTTTCAATTCAATTCGGTTGTCTTAGTTTTTACGAGGGTCCGGATCGCGGACCTGGATCAAAACTAACAACGACAGCCACACGATTCTTGAACCACGAGCTGAACGGGCACGTTCACCCGTTCGGGTCTACCGGCGTGGTTTTCTGACCTGATCGCCTGCAAAACCAACCGGGCGGCTTGCTCGCCGATTTGTTCCCAGTCGTAGTCCAACGTGGTGAGGCACGGTCTGAGGAGTTTTCCGAATTCCACTTTGTCGAAGGAGACAATGGCGATGTCTTGGGGCACACACAGGTTGAATTCCTGAATGGCGTATAACGCGCCCATGCACATCAGGTTGTTGCTGCTGAAAATAGCCGTAGGTGGGTGAGCTGTTTTGAGCCAGGCCGAGGCGATGCGATAGCCGTCCTCGAAGGACCAGTTGCCCACGCCAAACAGGGCGTCTTCCAGACTCAGGCCGAACTCGGCCAGGGCCTGGCAACAGCCTTCAACACGCTCGCGGGCGTGACTTTCTTCCTGGGGGCCGGAGATGATGCCGAAGCGCCGGTGCCCGTGCACCTGCAGCAGGTGGCGCGTCAACTGGTAACCGCCCAGGCGGTTGTCAGCGGTGACGACGCCGGTCTCAAAGCCGCCCAGGTCGTTGTCGATCGAGACGACCGGAATATGGTGTTTAGTGGCAGCGGTGTGGGCAGCTTCGAGACATTCCGGGGCAGCCGTCGAGGCCAGAATAAGTCCCTCGACAGGTTTTTCCAGCATCAATTCGATGGCTCTTGTTTCTTTCTTCGGATCACGGCTCGTATTGGCCATAAATAACTCAAATTCGGGGTCGGCAAATTCGCTGATGTGGCGTTCCGCCCCAATCGCAGCGTAACCGAAGAAGGGGTTGGTGATGTCGTTGATTACAAAACCAATGGTGTAGGTGCGCCCATATTTCAAACGCCGGGCGGCCGGGTTGGGACGGTACTGCAACTTGTTGATGGCGTCGAGTACCTTTTCCCTGGTGGATGCATCGATGTAATCAGCATTACGCACGACTCGCGATACGGTGCTGATCGAAACGCCGGCTTCTTTGGCCACATCCTTGAGGGTTACCCGCATTATTCACTCCGGCTGGCTCTGGCAACGTTGTCAGACAACGTTGCCAGACTTCTATCTCAATTATTGCATAAAAAAACGCCTCTGTCAAGACTTTTTTCAGAGAATTCGTTTGGCCCGAAAAAAACTGGCTGACAGGCTATTGACAAATGTGCCACACAATGATAGAATGGGATCAAATTGGTCTGACCTATGATATTGCGTAAGATCGTATTGTGACATAATCAGGCCGCAACCCCCGTGGAGACCGTCAAACATGCAAAATCTCAACGACTCGATGGTGCTCGAACCGATTGAACAAAACACGGTGACTGAAATCGTATCCCAGCGCCTGATCCGCCTGCTGTCGGAAGGCGTGCTCAGGCCGGGTGACAAGCTGCCGCCCGAACGCGAGTTGGCCCAACAGTTGCGCGTTGGCCGCACCACGGTGCGCGAAGCGCTCAAGCTGCTCACCCTGAGCGGCATCCTGGAAGCCAAGCGCGGGGACGGCACTTACGTGCGCCAGGATTTCAAGGATTTTTTGTCGCAACAGATCAGTTGGCCGGTGCTGCTTAGCAGCCGCGAGGTCAACATGATTGTTGAGGTTCGCGAGGGGCTCGAAATCAAGGCGGCCCGCCTGGCGGCCCAGCGGGCCACGCCGGAAGAGCTGGTCAACATCGCCGTCTTCCGTGAACTAAAGGACATCCAGGGCCGTGACATCGAGCTGGAAACCGACCTCGACATGCAGTTCCACAACGCCATAGCCGTGGCGGCCCACAACGAGTTGCTGTCCCACCTGATGCTGTCCCTGCAGGGCATCGTCCGCCAGTACATCGCACTATCCAACGAAATGACCGACCGCCTGGAGACGACCATCGCCGAACACCAGGCAGTCTACGATGCCATCGCGTCCGGATCTCCGGACGCGGCCGAACAGGCCATGATGGATCACCTGTCGCTGAGCAAGACCTGGATCCTCGACGCCGGCAAGTACGCCGCCAACGGAGGGATCTCATGAATGCCAAAGGCCAGGAGCGCAGCAGACGCCTTGCGAGAATGGCGTCTGCCTGCAGCTAGCGTTTCCCGAAAAGCAATCTGTCAGGGCTTGGTAGGGGCATCTCCTCAGTCTTTAATCATCGGAGGCTATCGTGTTAGCAGTGGAGCTTGAAGGTTCCCCGTTCGAATGCGGTTATCAGCACGGAAAGCAGTTCTCTGCCCAGATTCGTGAGGCGTTACACACCTTCTGCCCCGAATGGTGGGGTGATTCACCTCAAATACAAGAGATCAGTAACCGATTGCTGTCCTCTTTGGCTTCAGCTGCGCCGGAAATGGTCATTGAAATGACGGGCATAAGCGCCGGAGCGCAGGTGAGCTTTGAGCGAATCTTGCTGTTGAACCTTGTTTTGGCGACCAATGATCTTGGCAGCGATCCTACGCAGGGTCCTTTCCAGCTGGCCTGCACCGCGATTGGTTTGACCGACAGCGATGCCGGACCGCTGGAACTGCGACGAGAGGAAGGCGGCTGCTCCCTTCTATCTATTCCAGACTGTCCGTCCTGAGGCAGGAATTGCATTCATGGGTATCAGTTTCGTTGGTACTTTGTGGATAGAAGGCGGACTGAATGAGGCAGGCCTCGCATTGATGCAGACTGCTGGGCCCATCGCTCCCAATCAAGACGGCTATGGTGTTGTGTGCAATATTGCACCGCGGTTGATCCTTGCCAGAAATCGTTCCGTGAAGCAGGCAGTCGAGGACATCCGGCAGATGCGCACCGCAGGTTGGGGCTATGGCGCAGTATTGGCTGATTCAAGGGGCAATCTGAGCGTCGTTGAAAAGGCGTACGATTGGTGTGCTTGCCGTCCAATTGAGGCAGGCGCCGGTTGGCGCACCAATCATTTTGTGGAACCAGGTATGGAGCGCTGTCTGCCCATCCCACATCCTGGCCTCGAACAGAACTCGCGTCAACGTTATACGACGGTCGAGACACTTGTGACCGGCCGCGACTGGCAATCGACCGTCGACAACGTACAGAATCTTCTTGGATATCACGGACCGGCAGGTTTTGTCTGTCAGCACGGTGATAGCGATCTCTTCACAAACTATAGTTGTATTGCCATTGCCCGAGATCGAAAAATCCTTTTGGGCGACGGGTATCCATGCGAGAAGAATTACACGACCTACCGTCTGTGATTGTGTCCGCTAGAGAAAGGAGACGTCCAGAGAAGACATCCGCCAAATCTCTGCATACGCTGCTTGCAGGACGTTTTGCCGCTGTGTCCCCACAATCACCTTATCAATGAGGGAGAGTATTAAGAAAATGGAAAGCAAGAACGATGCCGGTAAATCTAAACGCATCAGTCGTCGTGATTTCTTGACGGCTTCGGCGATGCTTGGTGCAGGCTTGATTGCTGCGCAGTGCGCGCCGAACGCAGCAGCACCGACTTCGAGTGCACCTACTGAAGCAGCGCCTGCTACTGAGGCCAAGCCAACAGCCCCTGCTGTTCTCAAGGGTACCACCATCACCGTTTGGACCTTCTTTGGGCAAGACAACTACAAGAACTGGTACAAATACGTCGCG
Source organism: uncultured Anaerolineales bacterium (assembly GCA_964529945.1). GTDB lineage: Bacteria > Chloroflexota > Anaerolineae > 4572-78 > NAK82 > CAZHBM01. Next base: position 3,922 of record CAZHBM010000277.1, read on the forward strand.
GATGAGTTCATGAAAACTCATAAGGACGTTACGGTCAATGTGGAATACCCTGGCTTCGATCTCATTACCAAGGCCAAAGCTGCTATCGGAGGCGGGGAAGGTATCGCCGACGTATACGCATTGTTGCCCTCGGTGTTTGGACTCGAATCTTTCCGCAATGGACTGCTGACTGATTTGACGCCCTATCGCGAGAAGGATAGCGAGTGGCAATCCTGGACGGATTTGTGGTCAAAGATTCCTCCGGGTAACTACCGATGGCCACAGACCGCGGATGGTGCCATCTATTCTTCGAATGAATCCTTGGGGCCAAGCTTTGTTTGGTATTGGGCGGACATGTTTGACAAGCTTGGCGGCTTCCCCGTTACCATTGACGGGTTGCTTGAAGCGGCAGCCAAGTCGAAAACTGATCTCCCCGACCTGCAGGGGTTGTGCTCAGCCGGTTTTGCAGAAACATGGCACTGTGACTACTGGTACTACTGCCTGGCAGCCAAGTATGATTTCTCGGGTCAAATCGCACGTGATTGCGTGGCCGGGAAGACAAAATGGACTGAAGCGCCGGAAATGCGCCAGGCACTTGAATTGTGGAAGAGGCTGTATGACAACAACCTCTTCACCCCGGGTGTAATTCAGGAAAGCTACGACCCCGAGTCAAAGTCGTTGCTGAAGGATCGCAAGGTGGCCATGTTCTACTCATCCGGTCCCTGGATGAGCGGCTACCTGAACCCTGGGGATGTTGTCAACGCTGCCGCAGCCTACTTCCCCAAAGAGAAACCGGATGATCCAAATACCTATACGGCCAACAACGACATGGGCCACACCATTTGGCAGATCAGTGATGAACAGAAAAGCCAGGACTTCATCGATCTGCGTGTCGAGTTCATCAAGTCAATGGCTGCGCCCGACTCCCAGAGACTGCTGTTCAAGTCTGGCATCATGCCTGTCTGGAGCCAGGCTTCGGATCAACCCATTGCTGATGACAACTACGATATCAAGCTCCTCAAGCAGCAAATGGATCTAATGGTCAATGCCGACTACGGGGTCGACAACAATACCTATTTCCCGTATGAGACCGATGCTCTGGATAGTGGAATGGTGGAGATCGCGCTGGGTTTGAAGACAATCGATCAGGTACTGGAAGCTACAGACGAAGCACAGGTGAAAGACCATCCTGCCTGATGTCACGTTGCCCGAAGCGAGATACCCATCTCGCTTCGGGCAACAACGATTTGTACTGCCACTGGATTGCACAAGGATCTCTAAATGAAATCACAATCCTCAAAGTCTGGCTGGAAAACTGTGCGTGCGGCCGCGACGCCTTATCTCTACGTGATCCCGGCGCTACTGTTCTTTGCCCTGTTCCTGGCGTATCCGGTGTTCTTTGCGATGCGGCTGGCTTTGCACGAGTGGAACGGCATGTCGCAACAAATGCACTTCGTCGGGCTCTCTAACTTCCGTGAAATGCTTACAGACTCTGTGTTTTGGTTGTCTCTGAAGAATACCTTCCTGTTTGCAATTGTGACAACTGCGGCCCAAATGATCCTCAGCTTCTGGCTGGCGTTTGCTTTGTGGTATTTCCCGATACCTTTGAAGGGTTTATGGCGTGCAGTCATCTTTTTCCCTGGCATTGTTTCAATGGTGATCTTGGGCCTGATTTGGCGAGAGATGCTGTCGACAGAGGGCCTGGTCAACGCACTATTGGGCGCTATGACCGGTGCCAACGTGGTGACTCAGTGGTTTGGCAACCCACGTTTGGTGATGTG
>CAZHBM010000278.1:0-5661 GCA_964529945.1 uncultured Anaerolineales bacterium
CGGTTTTATCCCTTTTGTATTTCTTAGGCGTGGCAGGCCATCCACGCCAAGAAATACAAAAGACTACCCGATTCTACACGCTTCCCCAAAAAAACTTATGGGAGCGGTTTCACACCAGTCTACTTGGCAGCCAAGTCTTGGCGCGATCCAATTTGTCCAACAAAAAGATTTGGGGCAGCGCAGGGGAAACGGCCGTGGCTCGTTTGTGGAGTAGTCAACCGGTAAAGCGCTGCAGCCGTTTCTTCTTCTGGGGGTATTTGCGCAACCGTGTTCGGGCGCGTTTTTTGTCACCGACTGGAGATTTTCGACGCGTCCGCAAAAAATCCGGCGCAAATGGCAATTGCGCCGGAAGCAGTCTCTTGTGCAGCTTGGCCGTACTTTCCTAGCTGGGATCGCCGGGCGGAAGATAGTCCAACGGATTGAGGCGTTCGCCGTCCACCCGCACCTCGAAGTGCACGTGCGGCCCGCTGGAGTTTCCGGTGCTGCCCACCTCGCCGATCACCTGCCCTCTTTCGACCCAGTCGCCGGGTTGTACCAGGGCACCTTTCATGTGGCTGTACAGGGATTGCTCGCCGTCGCCGTGATCGACAATCACCGTGTAGCCATAGCCGGTACGCGCCCAACCGGCGTGTATCACGCGGCCTGCCCTGCCGGCGTAGACCGGTGAACCATACGGCGCACCGATGTCAATCGCCAGGTGATTTGGCCCGTAACGCTGCGTGATGATGCCCACCAGTGGCCAGGCAAAGGGACTGTCGCTGGCCGGCAGTGGCGTCGGCCGTTTCAGCTCCTTGTGACCGTGAGGCACGATCAACCGCTGTCCCTCACGCAAATGGTCGCCGCCTGTCAGGTGATTGGGCGGATAGCCGGATATGTCGATCTCGGCCACGCCATATTTCTGGGCAATCCAGCTCAACGTCTCACCACTCTGAACCGTGTGGTAGATGCCCTTGACCGGCAGAATCGTCAGCTCGGTCCCCACGGAGAGCATGTCGGGGTTGCGCTCCAGGTCCGGATTGGACCAGCGAATGGTATCCACGTCCAGGCCGAACTGGCTGGCGATACTCCACAGCGTGTCGCCCGGCTGAACCTCGTAGGACAGAATCTCCTGCCGGCCTTCTTGCTCCGACCACGGCGCTTCGATCTCGTCCACGTCGACCATGGGCTGACTTTCGATCGTCGCCGTGGTCGTCATCACCGGCGTAGGCCGCCCGGTGGCTCGGGCCACCGGCAGGCCGGTAGGCGCCGGTGTAGACGATGCGGTTGGAGCGACCGGTGCAGCGGCCTCAACAACACTGGGCTCGGAAACACTCCCCGGTGACTGCCGGTTCAGCGGCGTCCAGATTCCCCACAACCAGATCACCAGTCCGGCAACACCCAGCAGCAGACACGCCGCGCCGACCACATACTGCCAGCCCCGCCGGGGCGAGGGATAGAGCGAAACACCCATTGACGGGAATTTCTTGTATGGCTTTGACATGCGGGCGATTATACCACAACCGGTTAAAAAGTCACGATTCCAGCCCCTGGTCTGCGCGGTGCCTGAAACAAAGCCGGTTACGCGCCCTGGTTTCCACCGGCCTGATGACCGGAGGTTACCTCATCCAGAATTACTGAAGCGAGATGCGAAGCAATTTCTCCCGGGACAATATGCTGTAAAATGTAGATGTTGCCGGAAAATATCACGGCGCATCGATTCAGGCTACCTGTCTATTTGGCAGGCGTTGGCATCATTGCAGATGCAACTGCATTTTCCAGTACTCGAACTTCACTTCTTATACGGGCCACCAAATCTGCTTGCGCCACTATCTCCACACGGGTTTGATCTCGCCGCTTTAGCTCAACACCCCCTTTGGAAATCGACCTACCACTCGCAGTTATGCGTATCGGAATGCCAATCAGGTCAGCGTCTGCAAACTTTACACCGGCGCTATCATTGCGGTCATCGTACAGCACTTCGATCCCAGCTCCCCACAGATTTTCGTATAATTGCTCTGCAAGACTCTCGCCTCCCTTCAGCCCGACGAGATGGACCTGGAAAGGAGCGACGGTAATCGGCCACTTTAATCCGAGTTCGTCGTGATATTCTTCCGCCACGCAGGCCAGCAAACGGCCGACGCCTATGCCATAGGATCCCATAATAACAGGCTTTCTCTCCCCATCCCTATCCAAAAAAGTGCAGCCCATCGCATCACTATAGCGCGTGCCCAGCTTAAAGATATTCCCAACTTCGACGCCACGTGATTCCCGCAAGCCTGTGCCGCACTCAGCACAAACGTGACCTTCCTCGGCCATAGCAATATCGGCCACAATGGAGGCTTGAAAATCGCGACCATACCTGACGTTAAGCAAATGATAGCCTTCTTCATTAGCGCCGGCTACCAAGTTGGGCGACTCTGGAACAACATCATCTACGACCACCAAAACGCCATTCAGCCCAACCGGCGAAGCATAACCAGGAACAGCGCCGGTTTGACGAATTTCCTCTTCGTGCGCGGGTCGCAAGGCCTTAGCCTTCAAAGCATTAGCGAGTTTGGTCTCATTGACATCCATGTCTCCGCGAATCACTGCAAATACGAGTCTACTTACTTCCTGTTGGCCTTCTGCGATTGTGGCAACAACGAAAACTGCTTTTGCAGTCTTTGTTTTTGGGATATTCAAGAATTGGGCTAATCCCTCAATAGTACTGACACCTGGAGTGGCGACTTTCTCAACCGGTTGGGGTGGCTCATCAGCTACAGCTGGTTTCCTGAATTTGGCGACTTGACGATTAGCCATATATCCACACGTGTCGCACATTATCAACGTATCTTCGCCTATCGGCGTAAGATACATAAACTCGTGTGCCATTCTGCCACCCATCATACCTACATCTGACCTGACGGCTATTACGGGCAGACCACACCGGTGAAAAATATCGAAGTACGCTTGATAATGCGCCTGGTACTGCTTGTCCAGGCCATCCCAGTCGGCGTCCAGACTATAACTATCTTTCATCGTAAACTCCCTCGCGCGAATTAGTCCAGCACGAGGGCGCGGGTCATCACGCCATTTAGTCTGTATGTGATATAACAGGCGCGGCAACTGCTTGTAAGATTGGATGTCTCTACGTATCAGATCAGCTATGATTTCTTCGTGAGTCATGGCCAACACCATATCATGGCCGTTCTTATCAACAAAGCGACCCATTTCCGCGTCAATTTGGTACCAGCGTCCAGTTTCCTTCCAAACATCAGCCGGATGGACAACTGGCATAATCATCTCCTGGCCTCCAATAGCGTCAATTTCCTCACGTAGGATGTTTTCGATTTTGGAAATCGAACGTTGCGCCAAATGGAGATAACTGAATATGCCGGCTCCTAACTGACGGATGAAACCTGCCTGGACAAGCAGCTGATGGCTCACAACTTCTGTGTCTGATGGTGCTTCCCGCAAGGTTTGTCCAAAGAGACTACTCATTCTCATGGAGGCTGTTCTCCTGAATCGGGTCACTACAATAGGAATGTATATAGCGCATCATAACATGGTCCTCAATCATAGACGAACCATGGTCGGGCAGGCCTTCCGATCTCAGGCGTGCCAAATGAAGTTGGATTACACTTCGGCACGCCCTTGCCTGGCTCTGTGGGTTGTTCCTCAACTCGCCACCGTACGAAGTTAGGGCTTTTTGTCATCTCGCCAATGGATTGTGCAGCAGCCCAGGAGTGAAACGAACTATTGACATTTTGTCTATAGCATGTTATCCTCAAGCCGATTTGAGTTTGCTTGTATGCAAAGGACTATTTTATGCCTGGACGACGTGGCGGGGGCCGCGGCTGCAGAGTGCGACGCTTTATGGTGCCCTGTCTATTAGTGATGTTACATCGTGAGCCGGCGCACGGCTACAGCCTTCTGAATGGGCTGGACGAGTTCGGTTTTCACGTGGCCGCCCTCGATCCCAGCCTGGTCTACCGCACCTTGCGTGACATGGAAGCCGCCGGCCTGGTCGAATCCGAGTGGGGAGACGAAAGTCTCGGCCCGCAGCGCAGGAACTATGCCATCACGTCATTGGGATCCAAGCACCTCGATCAATGGGTAACGGACCTGCGCCGCACCCAAAACGAAATAGGCAAGCTACTGGCTGCCTACGAAAAAATACTAGAAAAACCAGCATAAGGGAGATAGAAACCAATGCGCATCGCAATCGCTGCCGACACCAATCAAGGACTGAAGAGCCCCGCCCGAGGGCATTTTGGAGACGCCCCGTTTTTCACCCTGGTCGACGTCACCGACGGCCAGGTCGAGACGGTTTCGGTCGTCGAGAACCCCTACCATGCCCATCACCAACCCGGACAGGTCCCCTCCTTTCTGAAGGACCAGAAGGCCGATGTCGTTCTGGCCGGCGGGATGGGACAACGCGCGATTACTTTTTTTCAGCAGTTGGGGATAGAAGTCGCCACCGGCGCATCGGGCACGGTCGAGGAGACTGTCGCGTCTTATCTGCGCGGTGAAATGCGGGATGTAACGCCGTGCGTCCACGACGACCATCACCACCACGATCATCATCACCATCATCACCACCATCACGACGAGACCCATTGATTGTCCCACTCACCGCCTGTGGACACGAGCCGGGCGGTGGGATCGGACGTGAAATTGTGGGCACAACAGGCGACTGAAGTCGTATTATGACCGCTTGCCCCGAGCACGCTTCCAGGGGCCGGCGGAGGCGTTGGGTCGTCCAACAATCACATTCTATCCAGCCAGTTGTGGCGAAAGGCAAACACAGAAGATGGCAAAAACACGCGTAGTAATTATTGGCGGGGTGGCGGCCGGGCCCAAGGCGGCCGCCCGCGCCCGCAGACTTATGCCCGACGCAGACATCACCATCATCGAACGCGGGCAATTGTTGTCGTATGCCGGTTGCGGCATGCCCTATTACGTCGAAGGTATGGTTGAAGATATCAAGACCCTGTTTTCCAGCCCGGTCGGTGTGGCCAGGGATGCGGTCTTTTTCCATAACGTCAAGAACATCAACGTTCTTGACCGGACATTGGCCACCCGTATCGACCGGACGGCCAAGCGGGTGGAGATCGTCAAGGTCGATACCGGGGAGGGCAGCAGCCTGCCCTACGACAAGCTGCTGATTGCCACCGGTGGGTTGCCCGTCGTGCCCCCCATCGAAGGCATCGAAGCCAACCGGGTCTTCCAGATTAACCATCCCGACCAGGCAGTGGCCATCCGTGAGGCAGCCCGCTCTGCGGATATCAACAACGCCGTCATTATCGGCGCCGGCCTGATCGGCATGGAGGTCACCGAGGCGTTGGTCGCCAACGGCCTGAAAGTCTCCATCATCGAAATGCTCGATCACGTCCTGCCCAAAATGCTGGACTTCGAGATGGCCGCCTTTCTGACCAAGTACCTGACTTCTAAAGGCGTGGACATTTTTGTGGGCGAAACGGTGTTGCGCATCGACACCGATTCCCAGGGCAACGTCCGCAAAGTCATCACCAACAAGCGCGAGATTGAGGCCCAAATGGTACTCACCGCCGTCGGCGTACGCCCCAACATCCAGTTGGCCAGGGAAGCCGAGTTGGAAATCGGCCAGACCGGGGGCATCAAGGTCAACGAGCACATGCAGACCAGCGACCCGGACATTTATGCCGCCGGAGACTGCGCCGA
>CAZHBM010000279.1:0-5649 GCA_964529945.1 uncultured Anaerolineales bacterium
TCAACAACGCGCAGGCCTCAAGCAGGTAGCGCTGGCCCTTGTAAGGCTGCAGACTACCGATATTCACTATTTCGAAGCGGTCCCCCGGCACTGGGCGATCCTGCCGTGGCCGGTAGGCCGCCGGATCGATACCGCAATGGATGACGTAGGTCTTGCTCGCTATCCAATCGCCCACTACCCGGCGCAGATAGTCTTTGTTGAACTGCGAGATGGCCACGACGAAGCTGGCACCGGCCAGTTTCGGCGCCAGCATCGTCTGGCGCTCAAAAATATCGTGCGCGTGAACCGTGACACTGTAGCTAATACCCGTCAGGCGATGAATCACCCAGGCCACCAAGGCCGGGTGGGTGGCATAGTGCGCGTGTACGTGCTGAACTTCCTCGCGCTGCATCAAACTCGCCATACGCGCTGCCTTGGGCAGCAGCGTAATCGCCCGGAACAGAAAACTGGGACAGCGCCGGTTGTGCCAGACAGCAAGCCCCCAGGTCGACAGGTAGCGCCCCGGTCGCGTCAGCAGCCACTTGACATTGTTTAGCACCACCTCCACCGACAAAAACGGCACGTAACGCATCTTGGGCAGCCAGCGGTCCGTCTCCAGATGCGTCACAACCTGCTTCTGGCGAATCAAAGGATACAAAGCCACATCCCAACCCTGACGCTCCATGTCCGTCATCTCGCGCAGAATAAAGGTCTCCGGCAAATGCGGGAAGCGCGACATGACGTAAGCCACCTTGGCCGGCATCAATAGGCACCCTGGCCCCTCAGCACAGCCGGAACGGTGCGCACCAGAATCTCCATATCGAGCCGGACGCAACGCCGTTCCACGTAAATCAAGTCCAGCCGCACCCGTTCGTAGAACTCCAATTCGGCCCTGGCGGTAATCTGCCATAGACCGGTCACTCCCGGCATAACTTCCAAACGGGCCGTTTGCCAGAGAAGATATTCATCTGTTCCAAAAATCGTCGGTCTGGGACCGACGAGGCTCATTTCACCGCGCAACACGTTAAATAATTGGGGAAATTCATCGAGACTGGTACGCCGCAACCACCGCCCCACCCGCGTGACCCGTGGGTCGTCTTCTATCTTGAAGTCGGGCCACTTCAACTTGCTCAGGTGAGCTAACTCAGCCTCCATGTCGGCCGCATTGACCACCATGGTCCGGAACTTGAACATCGGGAAGCGACGACCGCCCTTGCCTGTCCGCTCTTGAACGAACAGGACCGGATCACGGGGAGACTCGAGTTTGACCAACAAGGCACAAAATCCGACAATTGACAACCAAAATGGCATCGCAGCCACAGTTAGCATCAGGTCGATAACACGCTTGACGACCACGTATTGCTCTTCGGTCAGCAGTCGCTTGTTGGGTTCGATGCAATCCAGCCATTCAAACTGGTAGTAACAGGGGCGATTTGGGTTTGGTATGCTGTTCATTCGACTCCGTCCAGGCTGTCCGGGGCTCTGAGTCGCAATTTATCGTCTGGGGCTTTGGCTTCGGTTAATGCCTGTTGCACCACTTCTTTGAAAGTCAGGGCGTCCTCGGGGAACATGGCAGCGCCGCACACAACCGAGAAACCCAACTCCTGGTGTGCGAACTGCCTGATGCGTTCTTCGAGCGCCAGGGCGCCGGCCCGGTCCGTTTCGGGGCACAAAGCGATGAAGCAGCCTTGCCGCCTGTCCTCGAGGGTCACCAGGTCGGTCCGCCGCATAGAGATTTTTAACATGCGCCCCAGGTTCACAATGGCGTAGTGATGGGCGATGGACTTCTGCACTTCCTGAAAAAGATGGTGTAGGACAAAATCAACGGTATCGAAATCGGGCCGGACACAGACGACGCTCAAAGGGCGCTCATAGCGGCGACTGCGATTGACTTCTGTTTGGATCGCTTCGGTGGCGTCCTGCAATTGGATAACCCAACGCTCGGCATCCGGGACAGTCACCTGCTCTACAGCTTCGGCGAACTCCAGCAGGGCACTCGAAACCTGGTAGGCCACCCAGACCAAAATGAACAGCATGGCGGCTTCGGTGATTATCAGATAGAGATACATCGGTCCCGCCATTGACCAGCGACCGTCGGGCAGCAACAATGTCCCCAATGCGTAAACGGCCAGCCAAACCAGGCCCGCACTCCAGCCATGCAGGTGCCTGGAAATGGGCAACGCAATTGTTGAGACGACGGCGACCAGGGCCAGGATGTAGAGGAAAGCGTGTATATCCAGCAAGCCTGCCTGTCCAACGCTGAGTCGCTCGATGTTGTAAAAGACGATCAATGCCAACACCAGAGCAACTGTCCACCACCTGAGACGTTTCATCGGTAACGGCACCTCTCACACAACAAACACTGCAATGGCACCCATTCGTCTTTCCTTAACGTGGTACCAGTGCATCGTATAAATATTTTGGGAGTTCGTTATCGGGCAACCAGAAGGTTGTAGATAGAGTGCAACAGAATCAGAGAATTCTCTGACGGGCACCACTCAGTGCCTGTCAACCGCACGGCGCAGCGCCCTGCTGAACGCCGGCGTTTCCAATCACTGATCCTCATGAACATCAAAGCCTGTTTTTGCAGACATCCAGGCACGTTGCCCGAGCTTTTTACCCTGTATCGGCAAGAAGGCAATCTACATACATAAGGTACCACAGAATACAGATTTTGTGAAGTCTTGAGATATTGGCAACTTTGCCTAATTGTCCTTGCCAGGAACTTGGGGGCGAATGTGGAACTGGACGACTATCGCCCGCCCCAAGCACGGAGAAGTTGAGGAAAATATTATTTGTCTCGGTTAGAGCCGGCTATAACAAGAGTACCAGCTACACAAATGAACTGGAACTCACCCTTACCTTCACTGGTATTGGTGAAACCGGCACGGCCCGCCAGCCGGAGCCGTGCCGGCACACGATTCTTAGTCCAAGGCCATGGGGCCGGGCTTGACCGGTCCGTTCAAATTATCGGGCTTGTTTACAAGGAATGGGCCCATCACCAACTGGTCGATATCACTGTTGGCAAACGTATTGAGCGCGTTTTCGGGTGTATTCACGATCGGTTCGCCGCGCAAGTTGTAGCTGGTATTCAACAACACCGGAATGCCGGTTGCCTCGGCGAACTTCTCCACGATGCGGTAGTAGGCCGGATTCCACTCGCGGCGCACCGTTTGCATACGCCCGGTACCGCCCACGTGGCAGACCGCCTGCACCTTGTCCCGCTTGTCTTCCTCGAAAGGTGACACCATCAACATAAAACGCGGCGGGTAGATCTTGTCCAGATTCTTGGTGGTGAAATATTCGCCGGCCCGTTCTTCGAGCACCACCGGCGCGAAAGGACGGAACGGTTCACGGAACTTGATCTTGGTGTTGACGATTTCCTTCATTTCCTCGCGCCGCGGGTCGGCCAGGATCGACCGGCTGCCCAGGGCTCGCGGTCCCCACTCGAAGCGCCCCTGGAACCAACTGATCACCTTGCCATCCAGCAAGGTGTCGGTGGCGCGGTCCAGTTGGCGTTCCATGTCGTCGAAGCGCTCGTAAGGAAAACCCCGCGCCTCTATCGCCGCCACCATGTCGGCTTCCGAGTATTCGGCGCCCCAGTAATTGTGCTCCTGGACAAACTTGCGTGGTTGTCCCAGGATCACGTGGTAGGCATACAGTGCCGCGCCGAGCGCGCCGCCCGAATCGCCGGCCGCCGGCTGGATCCAGACGTCCTTGAAGGCCGATTCGCGGATGATGCGGCCGTTGGCCACCGAGTTGAGCGCCACGCCGCCGGCCATTACCAGGTTGTCCAGATTGGTCTCCAGGCGCGCCTGGGCGACCATCTTGAGCACGATGTCCTCCGTCACCCGCTGGATGCTGGCGGCAATGTCGGCGTACTTCTGGTTCTCGGCCGCCAGGCGGTCATCCCAGCCCGGATAGTCCTTGTTGGGGTTGGTCGTTTGGGTAAAGAACTCCGACTCGGGTTTGCGCGGCGGGCCGAAGAGATCCACAAATTTGTGGCTGAAGGTATCGGAGGTCGAGTAATGATATGAGAAATAGTCCATATTCATCTCGATCGAACCGTCGTCGGCCACACGGACAACCTTAAGCACGTCATCGACGTAGTTGGGCTGGCCGTAGGGCGCCATGCCCATCACTTTATACTCGCCGTTGTTGACCCGGAATCCCAGGTAGGCGGTAAAAGCCGAATACAGCAAACCGACCGAATGCGGGAAGCGCAGCTCGTGGAACAGGTTGATGGCGTTTTGACTACCGTCGGTCCAACTGGCGGTCGCCTTGCCGATCGAGGCCGTGGTCCACTCGCCCACGCCGTCCAGTGTAACCACCGCCGCTTCGGTGAAGGGGGAGGCAAACATGGCGCTGGCGGCGTGCGAAATGTGGTGGTCGACGAAGAGAATCTTCTCGGCCGGCACGTCGACCTCGCGCATCAGGATGTTTTTGATCCACAGCTTCTCATCGAAGTAGTTGATCATGGCCTCGCCAAACACCTGCCACGAGCGAGGAAAGACACCCAACGCGTTCAGCAGAATACGCTCGAATTTGACGAACGGCTTCTCATAGAATACGACGTAATCCAGGTCCTCACTGGTGATACCGGCCTTGTCCAGGCAGAACTGTATGGCCTGGTTGGGAAAATCGCTGTCGTGTTTCTTACGCGAAAAGCGTTCCTCTTCGGCGGCGGCCACCAACATGCCGTCTTCCAGCAGAGCGGCGGCAGAGTCGTGATAAAAACAAGATACGCCCAGAATGTACATTAGAACTGCCTCCCGGCCTCTTCAAGCGATGGGTTGAGAGGCAACTGCTTCTGCTTCCAGTTGGTGCTGGTGCTATCGGCCCATTTCGTGGCGCGTTTGATGTGCAGTGGATCGCCCAACAGGGTCACGCCCAGGCCGAACGGCAACACGACCGTGAAGTACAGAAAGGCCATCATCACGCGGCTCTGGTAGTTTCCCATCCGGCGCGAGAACCCTTTCCAGGATTGCCAAATCCGGCCGAAAAAGCCGGCCGACGACGATGGGGGCTGGCCGGCTTTGGCTTTGGCGAAGCTGTCGGCCCTGATCGCCGCCACGATGGCACCCAGGATCAAGCCCAATACGATCCACAGACCAACGGCGGCCCACTTGCCGAAGAACGGTCGCGTCCAAAGCGCCACGACCCACATAACCACCACGATCACCAAATCAACGATGCCCGGAACCGGTGTCCGTCCGCGGGCACCCAACACAGCGCCGCTGGAGTACCCGACTAACGACAGGAGGACCAGGGCCAAACCAGAGAGGAATCCCATATTTCTCCTACTCCCTATGATTACAACGAAAGTCGGCCGGCGCAGTTGTCGAGTCGTCTTGCACTCGAAGACAACACGGCGCCGGCAGTCACGAACGCTCTAGAACAAGGTATAAATGAACGGAGCCACCGCCGACCCTTGAGCGAAGATTAACAGCACACCGAAGAGCACAATCACCACAATCATGGGGATCAGCCACCACAATTTTCGCTGCCACAGAAAGGACAGTAACTCACCTACAATACCCATACGGGTCGCAACGCCACCTCTTGGCTTATCGGCCATTATCGCCAGCCTCCTCCGGAAGTTGTGAACATTGTGCGGCATTATACTATGGCTCCGACCAACTACACAACAATGACCGGGGCGCATCGTGA
>CAZHBM010000280.1:0-5649 GCA_964529945.1 uncultured Anaerolineales bacterium
CCCTCAATACATAAGCAGCTCGGTTTCAAAGTGTGCTGGTGAGACGGCTGATTGTTGGAGTGAAAAGAAACGTATGAACTTAGGCAGTGTTTGTAAGTGCTCGTTGGCGGAATCCACCAACGAGCACTTACAAAATAATAGGCCGGCTGCCGGCCCTTGCAGTTCATCCACCGAAAAACGCGACATATTCCCGGCCGCCGGAAGGTTTTCGTCTTTCTATGGATTACCGGCTATAATCGGAACTCAAGCTTGTTTGATGGGTGAGAATTATGACAGATGCCAGAACCAGATATGTAATTTCGGTGATGTCGCGCGATCGAGTTGGCATTGTGCGTGACGTGGCCGGCGCCATCAGCCGGCTGGAAGGCGACATCGCTGATCTGCGCCAGAGCGTCCTGCGCGGCTATTTCACGATGATCCTTATGGCTGCCTTCCCGGCGACAGTCTCGGCCGGAACGATCAAGGAGAGTCTCTCCCAGGTCAACCAGCGCAGCGCCACGCCGTTGGAGATTGCGGTCAAACAGGTGCCCGAAACATTGGTCGAACCGGAGACCGCCCGGCCGGAATTCACCTATGTCTTGACCGCCAGCGGCCCGGACCAGATTGGTTTCGTGGCCAAGGTGTCCCGTTTCTGCGCTGACAATGACATTAATATCCTCGACCTGTCCACGACGGTAGACGGTGATTCTTACGTGATGATGTTGCAGGTCGATCTGAGCCGCTGCCGGGAGATCGACACGGTCTACCAACGGTTGGAACAGTTCAGCCGGGAAACCGGCCTGCACGTAGTGCTGCAACACTATGATATCTTTAGAGCTACGAACGAGATAAAGATGCTATGATTCAATCCGATCAGATTTTGAATACAGTCGAGATGATCCAGAAGGAGAATCTGGACGTGCGGGCGGTGACCATGGGCATTGACCTGCTGGATTGCCGCAGCGACGACGTGACGCGCACAAGCCAACGGGTGAGCCAGAAGATTCGACGCTATGCCGAACAACTGGTACCCGCTTGTGAAGCCGTCAGCCGGACCTACGGTGTGCCGGTGGTCAACAAGCGGATTGCCGTGACGCCGGTGGCCTACGTCGGCGCCGGCTTCAAACGCGACGATTTCGTTCACCTGGCGCGGGCATTGGACAGCGTGGCGACTGAAGTCGGGGTGGATTTTCTGGGTGGCTTCTCAACTAACGTCGAGAACGGGATGAGCCCGGTGGACCGCGAGTTGATCGCCGCTATTCCTGAGGCGTTGTCGGTGACGCAGAAGGTGTGCGGCTCGGTCAACGTCGGCTCCACCCGCCACGGCATCAACATGGATGCCGTTAAGTTGTTGGGAAAAACGGTCAAGGAGTTGGCCGAACGCAGCGCCGACGTGGACGGATTCGCTGCCGCCAAATTCGTGATATTCACCAACCAGCCGGGCGACAATCCTTTTATGGCCGGCGCCATTCACGGGTTGGGGCAGCACGAAGTGGTGATCAACGTCGGCGTCAGCGGCCCGGGCGTGATCGCCCGCGCCCTGGAGCGCAGATTGTCTCAGGCGGGCGACCATCCTCCCGGCCTGCACGAGCTGGCCGATGAGATCAAACAGACAGCCTTCCGCGTCACCCGCAGCGGCGAGCTCATCGGCCGCCAGGTGGCCCGCAGGCTGGGAATTCCCTTCGGAATCGTCGACCTGTCGCTGGCACCGACGCCCAACGTGGGTGATACGGTGGGAGAGATTTTGAAGATTTTGGGCGTCGATGCCATCGGCGCTCCCGGGTCGACCGCTATCGTGGCGCTGCTGAATGATGCCGTCAAAAAAGGCGGCTCGTTTGCCAGCCAGAGTGTGGGCGGCCTTAGCGGCGCATTTATTCCGGTGTGCGAAGACAGCGAATTGGCCGCCGCAGTGGCCGAAGGCAGCCTGGTGTTGGAGAAATTGGAGGCGATGACCTGCGTTTGCTCGGTGGGACTGGATATGATCGCCATTCCCGGTTCGGTCGACGCGGGCACCATCGCCGCGATCATTGCCGATGAGATGGCCATTGGCATGATAAACAGCAAGACTACGGCCGCCCGGTTGATTCCGGTTCCCGGAAAGGAAGCCGGTGACTTCGTCTCATTTGGCGGACTCTTTGGAGAGAGCGCCATCCTGCCGGTGCGCAACGTCGGCAAGTCGGCCCGTTTCGTCGAGTTTGGGGGAAAAATCCCGGCTCCGATTCACAGCCTGCGCAACTGATTGTCTGCCGCCGGTCGGATAGATCCTGCCGGGTGAGGATACCGCTGCCAGGTTGGCGTGGTACGCGCGACAGGTTGCCGCCGGCGACTCAACGCACCTCAAACGGCGCCAGGCTGACCTGATAGGCCGGCGTCTCGTCCTCAGGCGCCGCCAGGTAGACCGTTACCTGGTAACTGCCCGGCTGAATTTCCGCCGGCAACCACAGGTCGTATTGCGCGCGGACGACCTCTCCGGTCTGCCAGTCCCTCGTCGGGTAGTCGATGCCGGCTGCCGGAAAAACAGCTTCCGACATGAAGACATTTGTTTCACCCTCGGCTGACAACCGTAGCAAGACCTGCCAATCCCGATTCGTGGGTTCCACGCTACGCCAGGTCAGAGCCAGATGTAGTGGCTCTACCGGCG
The DNA here is from genome assembly GCA_964529945.1 of uncultured Anaerolineales bacterium. Taxonomy (GTDB): domain Bacteria; phylum Chloroflexota; class Anaerolineae; order 4572-78; family NAK82; genus CAZHBM01. Next base: position 2,621 of record CAZHBM010000280.1, read on the forward strand.
CCAGCGGTCTGTAAGGTTCGTTACTGTGCCCAAGCGCGTATTGATCGTAACCCAACAACTCCAGCGGCCCCAACTGCGCCATGACCGAATAACGATAGGTCAACGATTCGAGCGGCGGCGGGCTTTGTGGCCGCTGCACCGAAAACGTGCCCAGCGTCAAGGAATCGGAAGCTGTTTCCGACCCGGCCAGGTGTACAGGCAGTCTCTGCCCGTCGCCGGCGGTGTAGACGCCGACGATGAGCCGGTACAAACCGGGCGGTGTGCCGGGCAGGATCAGGATGCCGTGCCGGTCGAGTTCGGCCTGGCCGACTTTCCAGCTTGTACTGGGTGTCAGTGGCGGTGCATCTCGCTGGCCGACGAGGTGGTTGGCGTCGTCCAGAGCCTGGACGAATACCACGTAACTCTTCTCTATCGGGCTAATCGCCTGCCAGCGAAATTGCACCTGGACAATGTCTCCAGGAAAGACGTAGGGACTCATCTCTGTGCCTTGAGGGAAGGCCACCCGGTATCCGGTCAGCACCGCCTTATCGCCTACGGCTGCCTGGGTGGGCACAAATTGGCCGAAGGGTAACGGGGCAGCATAACTGACCAACCGTAGATTACCCACCCAGCGGTCGGTGGCCTTGAATGCGTTGGCCTGCAGCCAGTTCTCGACGACTGCGTTGGGATCGCTCTCGTCGGTAGCCCAATACAGGGCGTAGATGGTTTGTGACTGTGACAGGATTTGCTTCAGTTCGCTGACAGTAGCCGCCTCGTCCAGTGGACGTTGGCGCGGCAGCGGATAGACCGGCGTCGTGCCCCGGTAGTAATATCCAAATATCTCCTGCTGGCCGGGCGCGTCAAGCAAAATCGAATCTTGGGGGCCGGCTACAGCTTCCAGGTAGCCGGCGATGGCCCGGTAGTCGTCACGTGCCACAGAGGCGTCGCTGTAGTAGGCGTGCAGCGGTTGCCAGACGGCGGCTATCGCCAGGATGGCGATCAGCCACGCACCTATCCGGCGCCACCAATTTTGCCAGGTGGAGGAGATACCATCCGGACAGTCGCCTGCCGCCAGGGCCAGCACCAGGCTGAGAGGCGGCGACGCCACCAGCAGAAATTTGAGATAGGCCGGCTTAAAGAGCAGTGCGGTCAGCAAAATCGGCAGGCCGAGGTACAGGAACAGCAAAACGGTCACCGGTAACTGCTTCCTCAGCACCAGTTGGGCGAGACCCAACAGTGCGATCAAGGCCAAAAGCAGCAGCCAGACGGTGTTGCCTGTCGCCGTGGGACCCAGGGTCAGGGAACGCCAGATAGTAATCAATATCTCGGCCAGGGCTGGTTTTGCGGCCGGCGCCGGCCAGGTAGTCAATTGCTGCCAGGCGATCGGCAGCCAGGGCAGGTAGGCCAGAAGCGGTAAGAGGTTCAGCCCAACCCAGCCCGCCAAGTGGACGGGGCGGGTGCGCGGGTGGCTGGTGAACCATAAGGCCAGCAACCCCGTCAGGCCGGTCGCCGCCAGTACCACAGGGAAGGCGTAATGGGTATACAGGCCCAGGCCGGCTGCCGCCACATAGATCGACGCCCACAGGTAGGTACGTTTTCCAATGTTTAGCATATCGCCCTTAAGCGGCAGTATTTCCGCCGCCGCCCATACGGTCACACCGCCCAGCAGGGCCAGCAGGGCATACATACGTGTTTCCTGAGCGTAATAAATCTGGAAAGGGGAAATGGCCGTCAAAAAGGCAGCCAAAAGCGCAACGCGACGGCTGAAAAGACGGCGGCCCAGGCGATAGACCACGGCCACCAACAGCAAACTGAAGACGACCGACAGGCCGCGAACGGCGGCCTCGCTATCGCCAAACAGCCGCATCCAGACGTGCAGAAGCCAGTAATAGAGCGGGGGGTGGATATCCAGCGCGGTGCGGGCGGCGATTTCCGCCAGGCTGGCCCGGGCCAAAGCAATGCTGTTGCCTTCGTCGGACCACAGGCTTTGTCCTGTCAACTGGAAAAGGCGCAGTAGGGCAGCCAGGGCCACGATGGCGAAGCTTCCCAAGCGCCTCAAGTAGCCGGAGCGCTTTTGCCGGATAGGCAGGAGTCTATTCAAGGACATGATTGTGCATTCTACCGGTTGTCGCGGCCGGGGGCAAGCTGCATTCGGCATTTCGCGCCGGGCTGCGGTCAGCTTCGCACGAACTCATCGAGACTAGGGTTTGATCAGACAAGGGAAGAAATAGGCCTGGCATCCGGAGGCAATGGTTATTGTGTTCGAAATTGGTCCGGGCAATTGCCTGGCGGTGAACCAGGCTTGATTGGTAAGGAAACCGGCGGGCGCGTTGACACTGACCGGTAGTGTCACGGTGATCTGGTGACCGGAACTGATGGTGAGGCCCGATGCCAATGTGGGCAGATCAATCATCGTCTTTGCCACATTCCCGGCACTGCCCGACAGTTGAACCGGCCCGGCGAACTCTAGCCCGGCCGGCAGGCTGTCGAACAGACAGCCGTTGGTGAGATCCGCCTGGCCGGTGTTTGCCATACGAATGGTGTAGGTGATGGCCTGATTGAAGGCCGGTCGGGGATTGTCGACAAATTGCTCGATGGCCAGCCCGATCTCTTCCTGCGCGACGCGGATGCTGTTTACCGTGGGACTGAGCACGGGCGATAAGCTGCCCAGGCGAATTCGCCAACGCAAATCATTGCCGCCAGATGGGAACCAAAAGACGGTGTCTGGCTGGACCTGAAACCATTTTGCGCCACCATTGTTGCTCAGCCAGTAAGTGATCCAGGTGTTGGCCGGCGCATCGGTCGTCGCCCTCAAGGTGGCGTGGGTGATAGGCTGTATCTCGTCATCTATTCGCAACGAGACGGCCTGGCCTGTGCCGCTGTCATAGGCCGGCGCTCGATACAATTCATAGGCACCGTTTTCGGCGGTGCCGGCGGCCAGCAGATCGACCCGTCCATCCGCGTCCAAATCGCCTACCGCAACGACGATAGTGTCTGCCGCGTCCTGCCCGATATCGATGCCCTCACCGAAGCTACCGGTCCCGTCGTTG
>CAZHBM010000281.1:0-5635 GCA_964529945.1 uncultured Anaerolineales bacterium
ACAATATGGCCGGTGAGGTCTTCCGTTACCTGGTCGACCTGGCGCCGGGCGACACTGTCGTCGTCTACACCGAAGCACGACCATATACCTACACTGTCGAGAGCCGCCAGGTCATACCTGACCATGACGTGTCCGACTCCCAGCGGCGCGAAAACGCCCACTGGATAGGCAGTTTCCCCGACGAACGGCTGACGATGGTCACCTGTTGGCCTTATAGTTCTAACACTCACCGGGTGATTGTGGTCGCCAAGCCGGCCTATTGATGGAGACCCCGCCAGAGGGAATAGGCGGAAACGCGCACCGGGCGACAGCCGGTTTAGGCCGCTTGCCGGATGCGCGCTGGCGCCGACTGGGGTATAGTGAACGATGGAATGGATATTTGCGGCCCTCAAGTGGCCCGTACTTTGATTGTGGTAGAAATTCAGGAGAACATGTTGTATGCGCGTGATGCTGATTAATGCTCGGTCTCGTTTGCCGATTGATACCCGTACCACGCCCCATCTGGGCCTGGCCTATTTGGGCGCGGTTTCGGAGCGGCGCGGCGATGAAGTGAAGATTTTTGATGCCGATGTGGAGGATGGCAGCGTGACCGATGCCGTCCGTGAATTTGATCCCCACCTGGTGGGCATTACGGCCAACACGTCGCAGGTCAAGCAGGCCTGGCGCACGGCGCAGGCGGTCAAAAGTGTCAAGGACGTGTTCCTGGTGCTGGGTGGGCCGCACCCCTCGGTGCTGCCGGCAGAAAGCGCCGAACGGCCCGAAGTCGATCTGGTGGTGCGTGGTGAAGGCGAAGATATCTGGCTGGATATCTCCAACGTAGTGGACGGGCTGCTGGCGGCCGGCGCTGACGCTACCGCGGGCCGGATTCTGGATCCGCAAGCCGACCCGTTCGCCGATCTGTTTGGGGTTACCTACCAGACGGCCGACGGGCAGATGCATCACAACCCGGATCACCCGCCGGTGGCTGATCTGGACGCGCTGCCGTGGCCGGCCTATCACCTGTTCAAAATGGAACGCTACACCAACCTGCAGCCGGCCACCGACAGCATTGAAGGTGCCCGCAGTTTCAGCCTGCTCACCTCGCGCGGCTGCCCCTATCGCTGCACCTACTGTTCGCAGAGCATTATGCCGCAACAATGGCGGGCACGCTCACCTCAAAACGTGCTGGCCGAGTGGCGGCACCTGGTGGAGGATTTGGGTGCCCAAGAAATCGGCGTCCTGGACGATACGGCCAACGTGCGTATGCAGCGATTGATGGACCTGTCTGACCTGTTGATCGAAAACAATCTGGACCACGTTCCGTGGATATTCGTCAACGGCATCCGTGCCAATCTGGTCAACCGCGAACTGCTGGCACGCATGAAAGCAGCCGGGCTCAAACGGACCGCTTTCGGCGTCGAGAGCGGCGACCCGGAAATCCTGGCAGCCTTGAACAAGAAGATCGACATGGAAACCATCCGTCAGGCATTCCGCGACGCCAAGATGGTTGGTCTGGAAACCATCGGTTTTTTCATCATCGGCCTGCCCGGCGAGACGGAGGAAACGATGGAGCGTACCATCCGTTTTGCCATCGAACTGGATCCGATGATCGCCAATTTTTCGATGATGACTCCTTTTCCCGGCACCCAGGTGTACGAAATGGTCAAGGAGAACGGCCATTTCCTGATGAAGGATTGGGACGATTACGTCTTTTTTGAGGGCAAAGCCCGTTATGAGATGGGCGAACTAACGGCCGAATTGGTCGAGCGCAAATGGCGTGAGGCCTACCGCCGTTTCTATTTGCGCCCCGGCCGCGTTTTGCGCACGGTAACCCGTAAGGATTTTTGGCTCAACTGGCGGCGCACATTCCGTATGGCTTTCCGAACCCTCTTCCCGCGCCAAGAAAAGGACGATTTGAAGCGTGCCATGGAAACCATTTGAGGCCGGCGGACGTCTTTGATGGGTAGGTAGTGTCTGCAATCGTATGACGCCGGCAGTGGTTTACTGGGGCATTGTCCGCAACCGGCAGTCGCCCGGTGCGTGAAAAGGAAGCTGGGGAGGTAATTGTGACGACACGCAGAATATTGTTGGTTTTTGCGGGCGCAGCCCTGAGCCTGATACTGGTTTTGGTGGCTGTTGCCTGTACGGCGGCGGTGCGTTACCTGGCCACGCCAACGAAAACCCAAGCACTCACGTCCATGCCGACGCTGGCGGCCGCACCGGCGCCGACCGCGACCACGATGGCCAGCGCTTCACCAGTCGCTTCCGGCGGCCCGCTCGACGCGCGCCAGATCGCCGATGCGGCCGCCGAACGTATGTCGGCCGTGCAAACGTTTCATTTTTCGCTTTTACCGAGCGGTGCGCCGATGGACGTCGGTGCCTATATGGACTCACCCATGGCAGTGACGCTGACCGGTGTCGAAGGCGATGTGGCCCGTCCCGACCAGTTGCAGGCCCAAATTCAGGTGTCCAGCTTTGGCTTGACGATGGAGGTCGGCCTGGTCAAAGTGGGCGGCGTTACTTATATGAGTGACCCGCTTATGGGCGCCTGGGAACAGCTTCCGGCCGAAACCAGCCAGGACATGGATTTGGCGGTTTTGTTTGACGCCGATGAAGGGCTGCCGGCGATGCTCAGCCGGTCGGATTCGACACTGGTGGGCATCGAAGACGTTGACGACCAACCGGCCTACCATCTGAGGTTGGCCAACGACCAGGCCCTCATCCCTGACACACAAGGGGCAACGACCGTGGATATGTGGGTCGACCAGGCCAGTTTTTTGGTGCGCCGGATGTTGCTGGTGGGTGTGGACGCTCAGGGCCAATCTGTCATTTGGCAGATCGACTTGTCGGCTTTCGATCAGCCGGTTAATATACAGCCGCCGGTGTGAGCAGATCGATGAGAACGCAGCAGATGCGGCACAACCAACGATGGAAGGATTTTAGATAGCGTGAAAACGACATTGGTCTATGCCGGCATTGCCGGCAAAGGTTTCAATAGCCTGAAACAGGGCATGGATTCCGGTTGGATCAGCCACGGCCTGGCCAGCCTGGCCGGTGCCGCGCAAGCTGCCGGCTATGAGGTCGATCTCATCGATCTGCGGGCGTTGACCGATTGGGAGCATTTTCGGCGAGAGATCGAAACGCGCCGGCCCAACGTGGTCGGCCTGACTATGATGAGCGTCGATTACAACCCGGTGATGAAGGCGGTAGACATCATCAAGCAGGTGGACCCGGGCATCGTGACCGTGGTGGGTGGCCCACACCCTTCCTTCGCCCCTCAGAGCGCGCTCGATAACCCGTTGGTAGACTACGTGGTAATGGCTGAAGGCGAGATCACCTTTCCCAACCTGCTGCGGGCCATCGACAACGGCGAACCACCGGAGGACCGGTTGCTGATTGGCATTCACCCCAATCTGGACGCCATTCCCTACTCGGACCGCGGGCTGTTTCTGAACGAGTGGCGCCGGTTTGGTTATGACCTGGAATCGCCTGAGGTGCCCTTCGTCGATGAGCTGCCGGGACCATTTGTGACCATTATCGCCGGCCGTGGCTGCATGTACAACTGCAGTTTCTGCAAGCCGGGTGAGGATTTCCTCTTTGGGCGCGGCACGCGCCGCCGCTCGGTGGACAACATCATCGGTGAGCTGAAGTTGTTGCAGGACCAGTTCCATTTTAACAGCTTTATGTTTCACGATGACTGTTTGCTGGAAGACGAGGAATGGTGCCGTGAGTTTGTTGCCGCCTACCAGGCCAACGGTTTCTGGCAACCCTATTTCTGCCAGTCGCGGGCCGACCTGTTGGTGCGTCACGAGGAGACGGTGCGCTTGATGTCCCAGGCGGGCCTCAGGGGGGTGTTTGTCGGCTTTGAATCCGGCTCGGACCGGGTGCTGCGTTTTCTACGCAAGGGGACCACGCGCGAGATCAACCTGCGGGCCGCCCGGGTGGGCCGTAAATATGGATTGGTCATCTGGGCCAATTACATGCTGGCACTACCCGAGGAGACGGAAGAAGAGGTATTGGAGACCATCTCTATGCTCAAAGAGATCGACCCCGACTATTATAGCCCGGCCTTCTATACGCCTCACCCTGGTACCGATCTCTACGATTACACCATCGAGCATGGCCTGTCGTTGATCGACGATTACGATGCTTTCCGCCGTAACCCGACGGAACTGAAGATCAAAGGACACGACCTGGAATTTATGCGCTGGGCGCTGGCCGAGAGCCAACGACGCAAGCCGATCAATCAGCTCCGGCGCGATGCGCGCCGGCTGTGGCAAAAATACACTGATCCCGCCAAATACGCGCGCAAGGCCAGGCAGTTGATGGGTCGTGACGGGGGCTGAAAAAGCCGCCTTCTGTCATGCACGTACCACGGCACCGGCCGGCTGCAGTCGCGGTCGCCGGCTGGAGCGGATCGGAAATAGCGCCTGAATCGAGAGGAGGGCAGTCATGGCTTTGTCAAAGCGACACCTGATGGTTCTGGTTCTGAGCGGGATGCTTATGTTATTGCTGCTGGCGTGCAGCCTCGGCAGTGCTGCCGACCCGACTCCCGAAGCGACTCCTTCCCCGACCGCTACCAACACACCGCTACCGGTTACCGACACGCCACCTGCAGCCACCGAATCGCCGTCCGACGTCGCCGGCTGGGACGGCGCTCGTGTCGCCGATGTGGTCCAGGTGACCGATATCCTTTTCTTTGAATCCGGAGCTGACCTGACGCCCTACGAGGAACGGCAATATGTGACCAGCTTTCCGGCCGCCAGTACCCGTTACATAGACTGGGAGCTGAATCTCGAATATCCCCAGCCCGGACAGGAGATCGAATTTCAGATCGAGGCCGTCTGGCATAAACCTGACGGCAGCGTGGAATACGAACAGACCATGGAAGATGCCTTCATTGGCGCCGATTGGGATGCTTCCGCCCATGCCTTGGGTTACGGCAGTGATACGCCCGGTTCGTGGGAGCCGGGCACCTATACGATAGAGTTTTTTATCGGCGACAAGAAGGTGGGTTCTGCCTCGTTCGACGTTGTGGAGGAAACGGTGGATGAGGTCACTACCGACGCACTGGTGGAAGTCACGATGCCTTCCGGTCGTATTGCCTTCTCGTCAGGACGTGACGGCGGCGCCGATATATACGTCATCAATGCCGATGGCAGCGGTGAATTGCGCCTGACGGACAACCCGGCAGAGGACAACGAGCCGGCCTGGTCGCCGGACGGGACGCGTGTTGCCTTCTATTCCTACCGCGACGGCAACGCCGAGCTGTACACCGTCAACGCCGATGGCAGTGGCGGCCTGACGCGCATAACCAATACGCCTTCGGACGAATGGTCGCCGGCCTGGTCGCCCGACGGCCAGTGGTTGGCCTTCTCGTCCAACCGTGACGGCGAACGTCACCTGTATGCGCTACCGGTGGCTGCCGGCGAATCGGACGGCAGCGATTGGCTGCGTCTTACCAGCGGGCCGGGCGCTGACTGGAAATTTGACTGGTCGCCTGATGGTTCGACCATCGTGTTTGACTCTGATCGCGATGGGGCACGCCAACTGTATACCATTCCGGCGGAAGATTTGTCGGTCACGGCCGACATGCCGCCGGTGTTGTTGGTGGCAGACGAAAACGGTATTTTCGACGCCGCCTGGTCACCCGATG
>CAZHBM010000282.1:0-5626 GCA_964529945.1 uncultured Anaerolineales bacterium
ATTTGTTGACGGCGAAAATATCAGCCGTTTCTATGATACCGGCTTTCATCGCCTGGATATCGTCTCCCAGCCCCGGCATCTCCACGACCACCACGGTATGGGACATTTGGGCGATTTCGACTTCTACCTGCCCGGTGCCGACCGTCTCGACCAAAATGGTGTCGAATCCGGCAGCATCCAAAACGTCGACCACATCTGCGGTGTGGGCTGCCAATCCGCCCAGCTGCCCACGCGTGGCCATGCTACGAACGAAGACCTGCGGGTCAAGGCTGAGATCGCGCATCCGGATGCGGTCTCCGAGGATGGCGCCTCCGGAGAAGGGGCTGGTGGCATCGACAGCTACAATGCCCACCTGATGATCTTCCAGACGGTAAGCCTTTGCCAGTTCATTCACCAGGGTACTCTTGCCGGTACCTGGAGCGCCGGTAACGCCGATAATGTGGCTCTGGCCAGTATAGGGGTAAAGCTGCGCTACGGCGGTGTTGGCACGATCTCCATTGTTCTCGATCAGTGTGATCAGGCGGGCAAGGGCGCGCCGATTGCCCGCCAACGTAGCCTCCACAAGATCCAGCAAGAACCTATCCTCTCACGTGCGTCCGAATAAACTCAACAATTTCTTGGGTGTCCGAGCCGGGGCCGAAAACCCCGGAAATCCCGGCTTCCTGGAGAAGCGGTATATCTTGTTGGGGAATGATTCCTCCGGCAACACACAGCACGTCCTGCATATCATTTTCACGGAGCAGCCTGGCGACACGGGGCAGCAAGGTATTGTGAGCGCCACTCAAGATGGAAAGTCCGATCACATCAACGTCTTCCTGCAGGGCGGCTTGAACCACCATTTCGGGTGTCTGGCGCAAACCGGTGTAGATTACCTCCATACCGGCATCGCGCAAAACCCGCACGATCACCTTGGCCCCGCGATCATGCCCGTCCAACCCAAGTTTGGCTACGAGCACTCGTATCGTCGAGTTTTCACTTCGCCTCATCACTTCGGGTTCTGCCCCTTCCTGATTGAGTCGAATCGATTATACAACGCAGCTAAAGCTAACACCAAAAATCCCTCTCGGCCTGAAACGTTTCCCTAGCCCAATATTTCTTCCACTTTGTTCATTAGCTGCAACGGGCTGAAAGGTTTGGTGAAATAGTCGTCCGCGCCGGCGGCCTTACCCGTCTCAAAATCCTTCTCCTGCCCACGGGCTGTGATCATAACTACGTGGATCGATCGCGTGGCTTCATCCGACTTCAGGCGCCGGCATACTTCGAAGCCATCAACGGTGCTGTTGGGCATCATCACGTCGAGAAGCATCAGATCGGGCTTCTCACGTTGAGCGATCTCCAAGGCTGCGTCACCGCTTGCGGCCTGCAATATCTCGTAGTCGCCGATGCGCAGAGTCACTTCGACCAACTCGCGCACCTCATACTGGTCATCCACTATCAGAATTTTTTTCACTATGATACCTCCTCCACCTATATGGTAGGCACAGTTCGAAGCAAATATGCGACCACCGAGTCGTCGTTGAACGTGCAGTGGTCGGTCGCCCTAAGAATTTTACCCTCTCACAAACCGCTCATCACCAGGACACGGCGGACACGACTCAACAATTCATCGTATTCGAATGGTTTGGCCACAAAATCAGTAGCTCCCAGTTTGTATGCGTGTTCAATCACCTGCCATCCGGAGCGGGCCGACACGACCACAACCGGAATTGAGGCCGTCGATGGATCGCCTTTCAGTGTTGTCAGTACCTGCAGTCCCGAGATTTGCGGCATCATCAGGTCCAGCAGGATGAGGTCGGGACGTTTTTCCTTGGCCAACCGAATCGTATCGTAACCGTTGTCAGTTAGGATGGTCTTAAGCCCGTCGTCAGTTAGGATGCGATCTTCGATCTCAAGGACGGCCTCCTCGTCCTAGGCGATTATTATTGTCGGTTCATGGTCAGCCTAGGGGAGCGTGAAGTGGACCGTCGTCCCCTTACAAGGCCTACTCTCGACCCATATCTGCCCGTGGTGCTGTTCGATCACGTGTTTGGCAACTACCAGGCCGAGACCTGCGCCTTCGACGGCGGTCGAAGAATCGTCCGCCCGCCAGAATTTGTTGAACACTTGCCCCAATTCCTCAGCCGACATTCCGATACCCTGGTCAGTCACCGTGACTTCGACATATTTGCCGACCGGCATCACCTGAACGCTAATCGTGCTTCCCGCCTGCGAGTACTTGGTGGCATTCGATAGGACGTTGTGGAGAACCTGGCGCAGGATGCGCTCTTCGTCTGCCAGGACCGGGGGGCAGGGCTCATCAAATTCCAACCGGTAATCGCGGTCTGGATTGGTATGGCGACAGCGTGCGATTTCCTTCTCCAACAATTGCGCAAGATTCACCGACTTGATATCCAGGCTGAAGTCGGCTCCCGATTCCAGTTGTGAAATCTCAAACAGATCCTCAACCAAGTCTTTCATACGATGAGCGTGCTCGTTTATGTGTTGGAGAAATCTTTGTTGCTCCTCTTGAGAAAGGTTCTGGCGGTTAACCAGCAACTCACTGAAACCGAGAATCGTCGTCAACGGTGTGCGCAATTGATGGGACGCGGTGCTGAGAAACTGGCTTTTGATACGGTCAATCTCTTTGTATTCGGTGATGTCTCGGTAGACGAGCACCACGCCGGTCAATTCCTTTTTGCCGCGAGCCGAAAAAATGGGTGTCACGGTGATATTGGCGGCGTAACTAGTCCCATCGGGGCGCTTGCCCATCATCTCTCGGCTGCCGCGCCAGCCGACGGACAAGCTGAGAAGATCATCGTGACTGACAATCCGCGTGCCCTGAGTGATCTCTTCGGAAACACGCCGGCCGGTCAACTGCTCCCAGGCGGGGTTGGCATACTCGATGATGCCTTGCGCGTCGGTGATGACAATGCCCCCGCCGGCACTCTCCAATACGGCCAGCAGTCTCTCCCGTTCCCGTGATACCTCGGCGCTGCCAACTACTACTTTGGCCTGTAATTCGATGGCGGTGGCCTCCAATGCGCGGTGTAGCCGGCTGTTTTCGATTGCCAAAGAAGCTAGGCGGGCGAAGGACGTGATCGGCGGCAAATCCTTGTCCGACAAATCGGGACCGGCCAATGCCAGGATGGCAGCCAGTTCGTCCCCACTTCGCAACGGCGCCGCAATGACCGCAGTCAAGTTCAGTCGTCGCGAAACAGTTTCAATCAGGTTGACGTAGCTGGGGGGGAGATAAGCGGCCAATTCGCCGGGAGAGAGCTCGATTAACTCAACCTCTCCTTCGGGCAGGCGTTTCTGCCATCGTGTGACCTCGGCCATTGGGATGGTATGACCGACAATCGACTGTCCACCCAGCTTTTCCATTGCAGGCAGGAGGTAGCGGCGTGGGGTCGCAATAGATAGAATCTTTAGGGCCGGTACAGGGGCTCCAGTTCGTTCTGCAGGTGGCGCCGTTGAGGGTACCAAAACAACGGCCGAAAAACCTTGCTCCGCCAATGCCTCAGTTATGGCGTCGAAAATCTCTTCTTCTGTCCGCCGGCAGGTGATGGCTGTGGCCGCCCGAAGAAGACTGGTGCCAAACCTGGCCTCTTTTTGCAGAATGGAAGCCTGAGCTTCCTGTATCAAGCAATCCCACATTCTTTCCACAAGGAGACCGATTTGTTGGACGGCAAACCTGACCACATGCTCCGGCGCCGGGCGACCGGGCTGTGCAGCCAACGCCAGCAGCCCCTTGATACTGGAGGTAGTTGAGATAGGACACATCGTCCACCTCAGACTATGGCGGTGGTCTTCATCCAACAAGTCTACGGCGATCGGCTCCCGAGCATTCAATGCCGCACGTATTTCAGGTCGTGAGAGTGCCAGTTGACCGGGGACCTCGACACCACCTGCTGAAGATACCGTTGCCGCCAGCCGCAGTTCACTGGCCTCAGGATGGGGCAATAGGTAAACGGCGATGGTTTGGGCTTCGAGCAGGCGCAGAATAATGCCCAGTACTTGCTCGAGCATGGTTGCCAAAACAGGTCGGTGATCGGAAGCCGACCACAAGTCATCGGGCGTAGATGGAGACCGGGCGCCGACACTTCGCGTCCACCTGGGCCCATTGGATTCTATTGCTTTGCTGACGGTACTCTCGTTTTTGTCGGACAAAACAACCGTCCTCGGTCACGCCCCTGAACGCAGCGATTGTGGGGTAGCCCGCAATCGCTACTTGCTCTCAGCGTCTTCGTAAAGCTCGATGAGCACGCCGTTGGCTGATTTGGGGTGGATAAACACATATTTCTGGCCCCGAGGGCCGATCCGGGGCTTGTCCTCAAGCACTTGCATCCCCTGGGCGGTGAGTTGATCGATCGCTGCCTGGATGTCGTGTACCCGGAAACAAATGTGGTGTATGCCCTGCCCGCGCTTGGCCAAATAACGGCCAATTCCCGTTTGATCATCCGTGGGCTGCAGTAACTCAATCTCCACATCGCCTGTGGGCAGGGGCAAAAAGGCAGCTTTCACCCGTTCCACCGGCACGTCGGTGAGTTTTTCCAGCGGTAGTCCCAAGATGTCACGATAGACCGATAATGCCTGATCCATATCTTCGACGACGATGGCGATGTGGTCGATTTGATTTAGCATCGTGCTGGCCTCCCCGACTTCGTCAAACGACGCTGGTAGGGTGGAATTCGCCGAATACCTGGCGCAATACCCCACAGATTTCACCGATGGTCGCATACGTCTCGACCGCTTCCACAATGTAAGGCATCAAGTTGTCGTCACCCCTGGCTGCATCCTCAAGTGCGGCCAGCGCGGAGCCGACCGCCTGGTTATCACGCTCGGCGCGCAGCGCCTGCAGGTGTGCTATCTGGGTGGCCTGTACCGATTCGTCGACTTGCATCAATTCCGGTCGCTGTTCCTCATCCGACACGTATTCGTTTACCCCAACGACAATCTGCCGGTGACTCTCGACCGCTTTCTGATACTGGTAGGCGCTCTCCTGAATCTCCCGTTGAATGTAGCCGCTTTCAATCGCCTTTAAGGTGCCACCAACCGAGTCGATGCGCTGCAAATACTCGGATACGCCGGCCTCGATTTTATCGGTTAGCGTTTCCAAATAATAGCTGCCGGCCAGTGGGTCGACCGTATCGACGACGCCGCTCTCGTGGGCGATGATCTGTTGGGTGCGCAACGCCACCTGGACCGCTTCCTCGGTCGGCAGTGACAGTGCTTCATCCAGGCTGTTGGTGTGCAGACTCTGTGTGCCGCCCAGCACCGCCGCCAGTGCCTGAATGGCGACCCTGACCACGTTATTCATTGGTTGCTGAGCCGACAGCGCCACTCCGGCCGTCTGGGTGTGGAAACGTAACATCACACTCTTGGCTTCGGTAGCCCCGAAGCGGTCGCGTGTCAACCGTGCCCAAATGCGCCGGGCAGCGCGGAACTTGGCTACCTCCTCCAACAGGTTGTTCTGCGCGGCGAAGAAGAAGGTGAGCTGCGGCGCAAAGTCGTCGACGCCCAACCCGGCATTCAATGCCGCTTCCACGTAAGCGATGGCATCGGCGAAGGTGAAGGCCAACTCCTGTATGGCGTTGGCACCGGCCTCGCGAATGTGATAGCCGCTGATGCTGATCGTGTTCCAGTGCGG
>CAZHBM010000283.1:0-5578 GCA_964529945.1 uncultured Anaerolineales bacterium
CGCCGGACGAGCCCGAGCCGGTCATCGCTCCCGCCGCCGGATAGCCGGTAGCCGCCATCAGGCCAGGGTTGTCAACCCGATCGCGCGCAGATCGCGTTTGACCTCTTCGTAAAGTTGCTGCCATTCCGGCACGGGTTTGAGTCTGTCCGTATCGTAAGCGCGGTCGAAGGGCACGCCCGGGTTTCCAGCCGGGTCCTTGAACACGTGCTCGTACTTCGTCAACAACGTCTGTACCATTGCGTTGGCCTCTCGCAGCTCCAACCCCTGCTGGGTGACGGCGTAGCCTACCTCACCCATCAACCTGGCTTCCAGGCCGGTACTGTGGGGCCGGTTGCCGTCGGCGGCTCCCACACCTTCCAGGTGCCCGCCGGCGGTAGTGACCGTAATGGCGTTGGCCGCCGTCTCGTACAACAGTTCGCGCGTCAGGGCGCCGCTTTTGGGATAGATGTCGGTGACGATGATGCAGGGTGCGTTGCGTGCAAACGCCTGCTGGACGATGTTCTCGACCCACATAACACTGCGCGTGCTGGTGGCGACGTGGCGCAGATGGATGGGGTGCAGGATCTGATAATCGGCCCGGGCGGTCAGGTTCCCCAGGATGAAGGAGGCCACATTCACGACGGCGGCGCCGGGAGCATCGCCGCCCATCCCTCCCACCATGACGCACACCAGGGAAGCGTTGAGCATGCCATACTCCAATGAGTTGACGACGCGGGTCATGTTGCGGTGATCCATTTTCAGCTCGTTGAGCATTGGGATCAGGTGCGAGTCACAGGGGCGCAGATAATCCGGGTGGGTCACCGCCAAATCGCCCAGTTCGGACACCGCGCTTTGGGCGGCCAACATACCCATCCCCGGCCGTCCGACGCGTTTCAACCCGGTGCGCATATACTGCAATTCGCGCCGTGTGGCAATGATTTCGGTGGCGTCACCCAAACGCACCTCGCGACCGTCGACCTCCGTCAGGGAGCCACAGGTGACCAAGTCCACAATCGGCTCCTGCATCCAGCTCATCACGGCCGGCAGGAACAGTCGCTCCGGAATAGGCGTGCCCGGTGTACCGGCCCAAACCAGGGGTGGGCGCTCGTCCCTTACCCGGCGGGCAAACAGGGTGCGGGCGTCCTTACCCTGACCCACGGTTAGGGTCTGCGGCATGTGCCGTAAGCCGGCCAGCAGCTCGTTCAGGTCGAACTCGATCACCCTTCCCGTCGTGGCTGCATAGACGCCGACCTCAGCCGCCAGCTCCAGGCCGGCCTCGAAGACAGCATCTGCCAGGCCGGGATCGTCGGTCACCACCTGGTTAGGATCCCAGGCCAACTTGTACTTTTCGACCAGGCGCCGCGTCGGCTGGACGATTTTGTCGAAGTCCCAATCCTCGGCTGCCATACGCGGCCCGTTGTCGGCCCGCTCCAGAATGTCGTAATAGCTGAATACGGTCACGTCATCTCCTTTTGGGCGTTTGGTTTAGGTTGGCGAGTTGGCCGTCCGTGATCTGTGGTTTGGCCTGGTGCCCATTCTTGGAGCCGAGACAATATCCCGCTTCGGCCTGCCGGCCAACCCCGCGCAAAACAAACAAATGTGGTGTCGCCCATGTGGAAACATTCTATCGGCTTGGCGGATACATGCCAAATGTATGTGCTGACGATTGGCGGCCGGCCTGGCAGCTGTGTACAAAATCTTTAGACGCATAGACTCAGGTAGTATCTTTTGTGGGTGGAGGACCTTCCACCCACAAAGAATAAAAAAGTGATGAAACCGGCCGCCGGCTCTTTTGGCCATTTACCAAGAAAATGCGACACGCCCGGGCCCGGCTTAGCGGTGGGCAAAAAGGCCACGGCGTGCTATACTTGGATACTGAGAACAGGAACGAATTGCGCGAATGAATCGTTGCCTGTTGTTCTTGGCCAGGAAAACGGTTTGTTTCGCGATTAGTAAAATGATGCGGAGGCAAATGACCATGGATCCGCTGGTAGAATTGTCGCAGAAACCCACCGCCCGGGAAATATATTTGCTTGCCGGCTGGCAACAGTGGGCGGACGCAGGCGCGATTTCTTCAGGCCTGCCGGAGTATCTCGTCGAGCATACACATGCCTCGGTGATCGGGGAGATCAAGCCGGATGGATTTTACTTTTTTCAGGTTCCGGGTACTCACCACCTGTTCCGACCCAACATCCGTTTGGACCGCGGCGTGCGGGCCGAGATCGAGCTTCACCGCAACGAGTTCTATTACACCGGCGACGACGACAAAGGCTTGGTTATCTTCACGGGCGAAGAACCGCATATGAACGCCGAGCGCTACGCCAGCGCTTTCTTTGACGTGGTCAAGGAGCTAGGCGTGCGCAGTGTGGCTGCTCTTGGCGGCGTCTATGGCGCCATGCCCTATGATAAAGAGCGCGAGATTTCCTGCGCTTACAGCCTGTCGGAAATGCGGGCGGAACTGGAAAAGCTGGAGGTCCGTTTCTCAAATTATGAAGGCGGTGCCACCATCGGCACATTTCTGGTCAGCGCCGCCGAAGCACTGGACGTGAAAATGGTGGACTTCTACGCTTTTGTGCCGGCCTACGATTTCTCCTCCATTTCTGAGGTGCTGGAGGGCATTCGCATCGAGTACGATTTTAAGGCCTGGTACGACCTGATGCGGCGCGTCAATTATCTGTTTGAAATGAATCTCGACCTCTCTGAACTTGCCGTTCAGAGCGAGACGCTCATTACTGCCATGGATACCAAGATTGAAGAATTGGACCGCAAGGTTCCGGAGGCTAAACTGCGGGATTACCTGGCCCAGGTAACCAGCGAATTCAGCGAGGCATCGTTTATGCCGCTCGACGACGTTTGGGAACGCGAGCTGGGCGACCTGTTTGATGACCTGGATGACTGATATGTCGGCTATGGAAAGCCACTTCGCCAGAAGACTGAGGTCTGCGCGCACTTCATAGTCCCTGGTCCAATTCCTCCGCGTCCCTGGTTTTCAGTCAGCTTTTTCCTTCCTATAATGGCCGCCCAATTCGACCAGACTAATGGTTACCAAAACGACGACCAGGCCCCAGAGGAGAATCCCTCCGCGTGAGGGCAATCTCTGATTCGTGCTAAGAAGCCAAGCTGCCAGCACAATCGCACCGCACAGGTTGATTGAGACGGCTCCCCCCAGCCCCAGACCAACCATTCCGTGTGGTTTCCGGAAACGTTCCAGCAGCAAGGCAAGCCCGATTCCGAAGAGAACGGCTCCCAAAATGCGGGCGTAGAACGGTTGGGTAACGGAAGGCATCCCCAGTTTCTCGAAGATGTCCGGTGACACGATTACCAGCAAGGCACCCAAACCTAAGTTAATGCCGGCATCAACAATGAGCACATTAGTGTGTCGCATCCCGTACCTCCTGATTGGATCAATGTATCTGTTCTTGGAAATAGACGCACGACCATAGGTTCAGACGGTTAATGAATGACACGAGTGGTGTACGCACCAGCGTATGGCAGATGCCGGCCTTGATTGCCAATTCATTTCATTTGACAGAAGATGTCGTTTGCCTCCACAGTCCCACGCTGTCGCGTTGGGCTTCTTGTTGCAGCTGTCTAAACCAATCCTGGTACTTGACGTCGGGCGGGAAGGTTGCCGCATAGGCATACCCCTGGCGCACCAACTCGGCATTAATCATCGTGTTGCCAACCCACACATAGCGCAGCAGCCGGCCATAACGGTCGGTTTGGCTGACATCCTTCTCCAGAAATACATTTTTGCCTTCGACCAGCGCCGCGTTTTTGACGGCTGCTTCCGGTCCCATCCATTCCGCCGCCTGGTCGCCGTGGGCGATCTCCGGCGTATCCATACCGATGTAACGGACCCGGTACACCCGGCCTTCGGACAATACCTTGATGGTGTCCCCATCGACCACGGCAACCACTTTGGCGTACGTTCCCCGGCCGCCGGAAGGCTGAGGCGTCAAAGTTGTCCCTATCTGGGTTGGTCCGGGCGATTCCGGCCGGGGAGAGTCCTGCGCCGGTATCAGGTTGCTGCAAGCGGCAGCGATGATCAGAAGAAGTGCCAGAACAAAAATAGGGCGGCGTTTCATAGATACCTTTCCTCACGTTGGCCTTATCCGCATCGATTGTACGCGCCGGCCAAATGGGTGCCAAATTCGGCAGCCGTTTATGGTTCGGCGATCCGATCCGGTCAATTGTTGGACGGAGGCTCGACAACCTGTAAGTTCAGCGGCACGCCAGCCTGGTGCCGGCCCGAAACCGATCACCGCCGCAGTGTTAGATTGCGTCTCGGAAGCCACATGGTACAATCAAGAATGAGGCGTGGATAGATATCCAGGGCAGCCTTCTTGTTTGTCACGTATTCCTTTTCTTATCCACCGTTTGGAAGAGTCACGTATGCCCACACAGACGGATAACCAGCTTAAGGGCGACTTGCTGATTGTAGACGACGTGCCCGTGAATCTCCGACTACTTTCTTCGATGTTGTCACGTTATGGGCACAAGGTTCGTTCGGCGGCTAATGGTGCCGCGGCCCTGAACGCCGCCCGCTCGGCGCCTCCCGACCTGATCTTGCTGGACATCAACATGCCGCATATGGATGGTTATGAGGTATGCCGGCGCCTTAAAACCGGTCACGTCACGCGCGATATCCCGGTCATCTTCATCAGCGCTCAGGAGCAAACAGAGGAGAAGGTCAAGGCCTTCACGGTCGGTGGTGTGGATTATATCACCAAACCGTTTCAGATGGAGGAGGTGCTGGCCCGAGTCGAGACCCACCTGGCGCTGAACGACGCCCAGAAGCGGTTGCAGGCGACCAACACCTCTCTGCAACAGCACCTGAAAGAAATTGCCCGCTCCAACGCCGAGTTGGAAGTGTTGCGTTCTGTGGCAGAGACGCTGAACCAGGCCGTGACCTTGCCCCAGGTGACCGCCGACGGATTGAAGGCCATTCTGAGGCTGTTGAGCGCCCGTTTCGGCTGGTTAGTCCTGCTCGATGGGCACGGCCGGCCTGGCGTGGCCGCAACCCACAACCTGCCGTGGCGCTGGCCGCCCTCCGATGAAGACTCCGGCCGGTGGCCGGTCGAGGCTTTCCTGAACCTTATCCCGGAAGGCGAGATGGCGGAACCACAGTTCATATCGACCCAAGACCAACTCAGGCGATTGGGCCATATCAACCATGTCTCCAGTTCAGGCGTGGTCCTTATACCAGATTTTGTCTGCGTACCTCTCCGAATGGGCGGGCGTTTGCTGGGCTGTCTGAATATGGTTATGCCCGACGAGATGGCCCTGTCCGAGCGGCGCCGGCGATTGTTGAAGACTGTCGGCGATCAGTATGGCGCGGCCGTCGAGCGAGGTCGGTTGTTTGAGGGAGTCCAACAGATGGCGGTCACCGATTCACTGACCGGCCTTTTTAATCGCCGTCACTTCTTTTCGGTGGCTCAGCGGGAAATCGAGCGTGCCAAACGTTACCGGCGCTTGCTGTCCGTAATCATGTTGGACATCGATCATTTCAAACGGGTCAACGACACCTACGGCCATTCGGTCGGCGATCAGGTATTGGAATCTGTGGCCAGGCTGTGTCGCGAGGGACAGCGGCAGG
>CAZHBM010000284.1:0-5540 GCA_964529945.1 uncultured Anaerolineales bacterium
GCGGGTGTCGTCGCCGCCGAAGTTGGGGTCGTTTTCCTTGAGCCAGCCCTGGCGGCGGGCGTAGTCGTTGATGGTGCGGGTCAGGGCGCCGCGCAGGCCGGTCATATGGGTGCCGCCGTCGATGGTGTGGATGGTGTTGGCGAAGCTGAACACGCTCTCGGCGAAGGCGTCGGTGTACTGGATGGCGGCCTCGATGCCGACACCCTCGATCTCGCGCTCGACGTAGAACACCGGATGCAGCGTGCCGCGGTTGCGGTTGAGGTAGCGCACGAAGGAGACGATGCCGCCCTCGAAATAGAAGGTCATTTCGTAGGCCGGCGCCTGGCGCTCGTCGCGGAACTGAATGGTGACGCCCCGGGTGACGAAGGCCATCTCGCGGAAGCGCTGGATCAGCGAATCGGCCCGGTAGCCGCCTTCGACCTGGAAAATCTGGTCGTCGTAACGAAAGGTGCTGATGGTTCCGGTGTCGTGCTCGTGACCGGGCGGGAGCGGCCCCACATCCTCCAGGGGGCCGACCGGCACGCCGCGCTCGTAGCGCTGGCGAAACAGGCGACCGCGGCGCTTGACGCTGACCTCCATCCACTCGCTGAGGGCGTTGACGGCCGAGACACCCACGCCGTGCAACCCGCCCGAGACCTTGTAGCCGCCGCCGTCGAATTTGCCGCCGGCGTGCAGGGTGGTCATGACCAACTGCAGGGTGGATACGTGCTTGGTGGGGTGCGGATCGACCGGGATACCACGCCCGTTGTCCTCGACGGTAACGCTTTCGTCGGGGTGAATGGTGATATTGATGCGGTTGCAGACCCCGGTCAGCACCTCGTCGATTGAATTGTCGACCACCTCGTAGATCAGGTGGTGCAACGCTTTGAGGTCGGTCCCGCCGACGTACATGCCCGGCCGGCGACGGACCGCTTCCAGTCCCTCAAGTACCTGTATGTCTTCAGCCTCGTAACGAGGCAAATCCTTGGCTACCAACGCTTTTGTCCCTCCGACTATGCCGCCCACGGGGAAAAGGCTCCAATTGCCGACCAACGCAGCACCGGCTGGAGACCTGCCTTGTTTGTCCGAATTGTCCGGTTCGGGTCCAGATGTGCCAGGTGCGGAGCTACACCCCAGTAATCAGCGGCAAGTTATTTTACCACATTTAACCAGTTTTCCCAAACCCCGACCGGTGTGAATTGGATTCCAAAATGCGGTCGACCGGGAACCAAAGCCGGTTTCGCCGGGGCTTTTGCGCGGTGCCGGATAGAACAACGAGTAACTTTAAAGAATAGTTACGAACAACAAAAAGCATAAAATATAGACAGCGCGGGGTGTGGTATTGCCTGGGGGCGGAGAGATCTCTCCAAACAGAGCAAAACGGCGTTAACTTGTAGCCGCCTGCCAGAGCAGTGGTGTCGAATCCATGTCTAGATGTGGCCTGGCGCTGCGCTTCCTATCAGTATACCGGGCACATCTGTCGCCGTGGGCGCCTGTGGGCGGAAAAAGGTTCCGTGCGTGTATAGAGGAAAACGTTTAGTCGCCGCGAGGCAAAGACGCCAGGGGGCAAAGAGTCTTTTCTGGCTTCGCGGAGTTCCCAACGGCTATTTATTGCCCTCCTAAACGCTACACGTCAAAAACCCTTGAGCAAAACGGGCAGGTAAGTCACTGTCGCCTGTTCGCCGCCCCAGAAGCCAGAACGGATGTGATAATCCGCCCCGATCACAGTGTCCAGGTTGCCGGCCACCGGTTCGGCAATGGTGCCCCGCAGGATAAAGGTATTGCCCGCATCCTCCACGGTTTGCCCGCCGCCGCCCATTACATAGCGGCTGATCTCTTCCCCGGATGCCAGCGCAAGACCGGCAGACACCAGTCCCAACAGCATAATCCCAGCCGCCAGCACCATCTGTTTTTTGCCCATGCGATCCCTTCCTTTCTACTGGTCGCTGCGCGGGTGGCCCAGCCGCAGCCGCACGCCGCCCAGGTAGAAGTTGTGACCGGTGTTGTTGCAGTCCCAGCCTACAAGGACGGTAAGCGGTCCCGCGCTGGCAGTCAAGGTGTATCCGGAGGTGGCATTAATGGGCACCGAAAAAGAAGTATAGGTGGTTGAGGCCTGGTCATTAAGCTCAGTGGCAATTTCTTCGGCAGTGCCGTCAGCCAGGAGTTTGCGCACCCGGCTGAGATAAACCGGGGAACCGGCATTGTCCACACGATAGTAGACCCTCGCCTCTTCGACGACGACGTTGTGTCCATAGAGACGGCTGGGAACAGCGACCGGGATATAAAGCGGTATAGAACCAGTCCCGATACAATCGACTTCCAGGATGCCCGAGCTCTGCGGCGTAAAGTTGGCCGAGCCAACGGGCCCGGATGTGTAAGCCAGGCTACCCGGAACCCACAGGTAGCTGTCCGCACCGCTGGCATAGCCCTCGTCGGAATAGATCTTGTCCGCACCCAGACCGTAGTCCACCGTGGAACCGTCCTCCTGCACCCACAGCCCGAAATTCTCACCATTCTGGTTGATAGAAACCGTGGGCCGGGTATCATCCTCACCCGAGATGGTGGCACCCGGGGCCAGGGTCATCGCATAGGGCACCCCACGCAGGGGCTGGCGGGGCAAAGTTGTGCCATCCACTTCAATTTCCAGGTAAAGCGCCTGGTACAAATCACTTACGTCAAAGGTCACATTCGAGCCCAGTACCAGGCTGAAGAGGCCGTTTGCCACGTCCACATTGCTGTGCGTCTCCGGTCCCCACACCTGCGTGCCGGACGTTGGGTCGTCCCACAAGGATACCGTGAAGTCCAGGGTGTCGTTCACCGCGTGGCCGCCGGCGTCGGTCAGATAGCCCTGGTAGTTCATGGTGGGATTAACGATGTAGGCGGCAGCGCCGATCCCAGCCTGATCGCCATTCTCCTGGTCTGGTTGCGGCTCATCCGGAAATTCGGCCGGCTGCACCGGCTGACCTGACGCCTCCTGGTCATCCCCGGGATCATCCAGGGGTGGGCGGGCCAGGGCGGGTGCAGTGGACAAGGGCAGCACAAAAAGCGAGGTCATTACCACCATCAAAAGCAACGCCACAATCACATACAATCGTCGACTGCTGTTTACCATAGACTTTTTGTTCTCCTTTCGTGTCCCAAAATAACGCAGCAAAATTTCGTTTTTCGCAACACAGTGGCAGCACCGGTGCAGCCACAGCCTTCGGACAGAATGGACGATTCTAAGATGATCTCGTTTCACCTGCGTTTCTTCCACATTTCTTAACTGTCACCCGGTCGCCCAATGCGCTGGCGATAGCTGGGGAATTTGGGGCGTTCTCCTACACTGAACCGATGGGGAAAAGCACCTTGCCTTCAAGGATGGCCGGCTTTGGCGGGTCATCAGCACGGACGTCAACATCCGGGTCTATTCCACGGGAGGCCGACATGTCCCGGGTAACAAAAAAACACGGGAGGGATTATACCACATTACGCAAATCTGGCCGGAGAACCTCTAAGAGGGGGGTGTGGCGTTGCCTTGGGGCGGAGACCATGCTCCGTCCCAAGGCAGCCGGCGGGCCGGCCTCAGCCGTTGAGACGGGTCAGGGCCAGCACAAAAAAGGGCAGCAAAGCCAGGCCGATGCCCCCCAGGCAGGCGACCGAGGTCACGGCCGGTGTAGGCTCGGCCAGCAGGCCGGCGACGGCTGCTTCGGCCGGGGACGCGCCGGAAGGCGCCGCAGAGAGCGGCGTTTCGTCGTGTTGGCGCGAGGACTCGGCCTGCGAGGTGGTCTCGTAGGCGGTGCCGTCAATAACGACGATGACCCGCTCGCCCAGGGCGAAGAAACGGCCGGCCTCGGGATGCTCGGCCAGGAAGTCCAGGAAAGCGTTGGAGCCGAAACCGAGCTTGACGGTCGTGTCACGGGTCGGGTCGAAGGTGGTGTCGGTCCAGACACCGTCGCGGAACACGAAGGCGCGATCGGCCACAATCTGCACCTGCTGGTCATAGTCGTCCTGCGGCGGCAGGGCAGCGGCGGCGTTTTCCATCTCCGACTGGGCGACCGACTTGTCGACCGCGCCGGCGCCGAAAGCCGGGGCCGGGGAGGCGGTTGCCATACTCTGGTAGGCCTCGTCGGCGATGTCACGCCGGCCTTCCACGCTCAGGGCCTCGTGGGGCTCCTCGACCAGGAAGGATGTGTAGGGCGTCACGATGCCGTAGCGGACGGACAGATCGACGATGCTCTCGACCAACTCCTTGTCCTCCCCGTGCAGCCGGATCTGGTTCAACAGGTAGCCGATCTTGCGCGTGGCCCACAGCCGGGGGATGAAATCGTCGCCGCCCTGGCGTTCGAAATACAGATCGGGATAGGTAAAGGTCTGCGGCTGACCGTTAAGTGTACCGGTCAGGGTCAGGTCGGCCCGGCCGCCATCGCGGTAACGACCGACGAGCACCAGTTGGCTGCCGGCGAACAGGTCGGGCAGGGGGTAGGGATAACTGTCCTCGATCCAGACCCCGTCGGCCTGCAGCTTAATGTCGGACAGGACCGGCGTGCTGATCTTGGCATAAAAGGTGCTGATCTGCTCGTCGATGCGCTCGCCGGGGCGGATGTAAGCGCTGGCGCCGCGCACGTCGCGGGCCAACGTGTCCAGCAGCAGCGTGTTGACGTCGTCGCCCAGGCCGAAGGTGAAGACGCGCGCGTTGGCGCCGGCAGCCTGTTTGACGTTGTTAAGGATCAGGTCGGTCTCGACCACGCCGGTGGTGGGCAGGCCGTCGGTCAGGAAGATGATGACGCCCGGCCGCTGGACATCCTGCGATTGGGACAGCACGTCAAACGCCTCGAGCATAGCGCGGTTGATGTCGGTGCTGCCCTCGGCGCGGAAGTTGCGCACGAACTCAACCCCGGCCTCGGCCTGGCTGGCCGGCTGCAGCCTGTCGGCGAACAGGGAGGTGCCGGTGCTGAACTGGATGATGTTGAAGTTGTCCTCCGGGTTGAGGTGGTCGAGAATGAAGGCCAGCGCATCTTTGGCCTGGCTCAGTTTTTCGCCTTCCATACTGCCCGAGGTGTCGAGGACCAGCAGCACGTCCTTGGCCACCACCTGCGACCGGTCCACCTGGATCTGGGGCGCGACCAGCAGAGTGAAGAACCCGTCTTTTTCGCCGGCCTGGGGCAGGTAGGAGAGCAGGTTAACGCCGATGTCCTCACTCGAGACGGTGTAGTAGAGGGCAAAATCGGTGTCGGGCGTCACGTCGCGGTCCTCCCAACCGACAGTGGCCGAATAGTCGTCCGGCCGGTCGACGGATACGGGATGGCTGGGCGAGTAGACGGCCTTGATGGGATCATTGGAGTCGATGGAAACGGTGACCGAGACGTCGTCCAGCGGGTGGGCGGAGAACTTTTCGGTGCTGAGCGGGTAGACGTAGCGCACCAGGCCGGCTTCGGCCGGCAGCACCTGGCTGTATTCGAGCTCGATGCGCCGTTCCTCGCCCGGCGGAATGGGGAAGATGCTGGCCTGGAACAGGTCCCGGCCCACGTATTCCAGCAGCGCCGGGTCGAGCCGGCGACGGACGATGTCGTCGTAGATGC
>CAZHBM010000285.1:0-5539 GCA_964529945.1 uncultured Anaerolineales bacterium
GTCGTCAACCGGCGGCGCATGTCCAGCAAGACGTCGATGGTTTCGGGCACGCTGTTGGCCAGGTCGCCGTTCAATCGCCGCAACAGGTGCAGGTGCGACAGGCCGTCGGTGGCTTCGTCCACCCAATAGGCCTCGTTGAGGGGGGCCAGCAGGCGATTCCTCACCAATTGGGTGCCGCTTGCCGCCAGGTCGGCTTCCATGGCGGCTTTCTCTTCCTGGAGAATCTGGCGCATCTTGACTTCATTGTCCAGCCGGCTGTGCAGCAAGACCTCCTCCAGGATGTCCAGCAGCGCCGGCACTTCGTCGACCATGGCTTTGCTGCGCACAAACAGCCAGGCGGCGCCGCGGTCGCTGTGACGAACGGCGGACGTGAACACGGACGGCCACACACCACCCGTGTGCTTCCCGATGCGCTGCCACATGTGGGCCAGTTCTTGTTCCGTGCCCAGTTCGAACAGGGCGCGGTTGAAAAGCGGGATGTAGGCCACGTAGGACTCGGGCAGGCAGTGCAGGTCCAGGCCCCAGTCGACGTAACACACCCCATTGGTGGGCAGGCGGTGCAACAGGATCAGGTTGGTGCCGGAAACGAGCGCTTCTTCAGGCACGTGTTTGACCTTTTTGCCGACGTCCGACCGTTTGAGGGTTGGGATGCTGGACAGCGCTTCCTCATCGTCGGGCGCCTCCTGCCAGGCGGCCAGCCGGCGGTTGTTCGCTTTTATGCGCGCGACGTCGGCCGGCGCCAGGCCGGCGCGTTGGCCGTCCAACCGGCCGGATTCCTCCGCCTGCGCCTGCTCGCCCGGTTTCATCTCGGGCCTCAACGTCACGGTGGTGCGGTGGGTGTTGTGCAGCAGGTCGCGCCGGATCAGGTCTTCCAGATACGACCCGCGTTGGATGTTGTCCTTCACCCGCTGCAATGGCCCTTCGAAGGGCAGCAAGACCATCGGGTCGTTCTTGTACAACCAGGTAATGAGCACGTCGTCCATCAACAGCAGGCCGCGCGGCAGGCTGCCGGAATTGCGCTCGCGCAGGTGGAACTCGGTGATGTTGACCGCCGCCTGCACCAGTTGCGCGTCGAGACCCTCGCCGGCCATCTCCTCCAGGGTCTGTAATACCAGCGCTTCCACCTGCTCGACGGCCTCCGGCGGAACGCCGCGCAACCCGATGGAAAACGTGACCTGGCGCAGTTGGCTGCCCAGCCAGTCGCCGGCCAGGTCCTCGCCCAGCCCCGAATCCAACAGGCGGCGCCGCAGCGGCGAGGCCGGCGTCCCCAGCAGCACCTGCTGCAGGATAGACCAGGCCAGCAGGGTTTCCGGGTCGCCGTTTTCGGCCAGTATCCAGTTAACGGTCACGATGCTGCGATTGCTCTGCCGGGTTTCCTCGTCGGCCTGGTAGAAATAGTCGTTTTTCCTGGGTGATTCGAATTTTGGCTGCAGATCGGCGACCGGCGTGACCGGCCCGGCCTCGAACTGGGCCAGGAACTGACCCAGTTTCCGCAACCGCTGACCGGCGTCGTCATCGCCGTAGAAATAGAAGTGGGCGTTGGCCGGGTGGTAGTGCGCCCGGTGGTAGGCAAGAAAGACCTCGTACGACAGGCCGGGGATAGCCTTGGGGTCGCCGCCATAGTCCAGGGCGTAGGCTGTGTCGGGAAACAGCGATTGGCGAATGTACTGGCTCAGTACCTCATCCGGCGAGGAATAGACGCCCTTCATTTCGTTGTACACCACGCCTTTGATGGTCGGCCGGGAATCCGGTGTTTCCAGGTCGTAGCGCCAGCCCTCCTGTTGGAAGGCTTCCTCGTCCAACAGGGGAAAGAACACGGCGTCCAGGTAAACGTCGATAAGGTTGGAGAAATCGGTTTGGTTTTGGCTGGCAACCGGGTAGCAGGTCCTGTCCGGGTAGGTATAAGCATTCAGAAAGGTGAACAGCGATCCCTTGACCAGCTCCTGGAACGGGTCCTTGACCGGGTACTTGCGCGAACCGCAGAAGACGCAGTGCTCCAAAATGTGCGGCGCCCCGTTCGAGCTGTTGGGCAGGGTGCGCAGGGTGACGCCAAAAACCTTGTTCTCGTCGTCGTTCTCCAGCGACAGCAGTTGCGCGTTGGTGGCCAGGTGACGAAACAGGGACGCGCGGGTATGGATTTCGGGGATGAACTGCTGCTTCAGCAACTCGAAGCCGTATTTGTCCGGCATAAAATAATTATGACTCCGTCCTTGGGCGGTCTGTCTGGACCCGGCGCGTTACGCCCGCCGGTGTTTTCGTCGATGCCCATAATCTCTGCCTGATTTCCCGAAGAATTATACGCGAGCGGGGAAAGCCGGGCAAGAGTGTTGGGGGCAGCGGATGTGTCCCGCATCCTGGGTGGACGGCCAGAAGAGACGCGGCCGGTTTAATCCACTATCTGAATTTTTTGTGGGTGGAAGGCTCTCCACCCACAAAAAATCAAATACACCCTGATTCTAAACGCTTCCAAAAACGCTATGTGAGCGCTGCCTCACGGGTCCACTTCACAGCCAATCCCGGCTCGGACCAATTCCTCCCGCAAGATTTGGGACACACCCATAGGGCGTTGCCGCCGCCGCGCCGGCCGGGGAGGCCCGCAGCCGGGTGCCTATGTTGCCAACCGGTAAAGGTTATTTTACAATCACAACCTACGACATATCGTGATGGGGATAACTGCCGTTCTATGCCAAAAAAACGCTTTCGTTGGTTGAAGCTGGTTCTGATTGTTGCCCTGGCCGGTATCTGCCTGGTACCGGCGGTGCCCGCCGGCGCTCAGCAGCCGGAAGGGAATCAGCCCGAGATCGTTCCGGGCGAGATTCTGGTCAAGTTCAAACCGTCGCTGGCCGGCTTGTTGGCCGAAGACGTTCTCGAGCAGCGCGGTTGGCAGGTCCTGTCGATCTCGGTTGCCAGCGGCTTGCAGCGCGTGGCCGTGGGTACCGGCGAGGAAGAGCAGGCGGTCGCCACGCTGAATGCGTTGCAGGGCGTTGAGTTGGCCTCGGTCAACCACGTCCTGGAGGCCACCCTGGTGCCCAACGACCCCTATTATGCCGGCTATCAATGGAATATGCCCAAGATCGACGCCCCCGAGGCCTGGGATCACACCACCGGCAGCGCCAGTGTCATCGTGGCCATCGTCGACTCGGGCCTGGATACGGCCAATCCCGAATTCAGCGGGCGCATCGTCTACCCCCACGATGAGATCGACAACGACACCGTGCCCCAGGATACCTGCACCCACGGCACGCACGTCACCGGAATCGCTGCCGCGCAGGGCAACAACGGTATCGGCATCGCCGGAATGGCCTGGAACGTCAAGATTATGCCCGTCCGGGTGCTTACCCAGACCCCTTCGACCTGCTCGGGCAGCGAGGCGGACATCCACGATGGCATTTATTGGGCGGTGAACCACGGCGCCCAGGTGATCAATTTGAGTCTGGGCGGGTCCCGGCTGGCCGGCGACACCTGCGAGCAGGACTATCCAATCCTGAGCAGCGCCGTCCAATACGCCCACGACTCGGGGGTGTTGGTGGTGGCTGCGTCCGGTAATACTTACTCCAACCAGTTGAGTTGTCCGGCCTACCAGACTGCGGCCATGGCCGTCGGCGCCACGACGTCCACCGACACGCGCGCCTCTTACTCCAACTACGGAGAGGGTCTATCGGTGGTGGCGCCGGGCGACTACATTTACAGCACCCTGCCCGGCAGTACCTACGGCTACAAATCGGGGACCTCGATGGCCGCCCCGCACGTGACCGGCCTGGCGGCGCTGCTATTGTCCATTAGCCCTTCGTCGACGGCCGGCGAGATTCAGACGACGATCGAGTCCACCGCCGACGACCTGGGGCCGTCCGGCTGGGACGAGCAATATGGTTACGGGCGTATCAATGCCTTCCGGGCGGTGGATGCCTTATATAGCCTCAGTCTAACGCCGGACGAGTTGCGCTTCCTGATCAGCGACGTGGAGGGGCCGCTGCCCGTCTCCGGCAATCTGACCATTTCGACCGACGTTCAACAAACCATTACCTGGACCGTGGTCACTTCCCCGACCGTGTCCTGGGTTAACTTCCTGTCTTCCAACACGGGCACCGTTTCGGCCGGGTCGCCGGCGGCGGTGACGCTGACCGTCAGCCGGCCGGTTACCTACGGCAGCTACACGGCCACGCTGGTGGTCACGGCTACCGGGGCGGGTGGGGCGCAACCCAGCCCGCAGACCAGCCTGGTACGGGTCAGCTACCTGCCCGAATTGCTCAAGACCTACATGGGGCCTATCTGGAAGAACTGAGGGACCGGGTTATCCGCGCAGGGCGACGACCTCAATCTCCACCCGCGCGCCCGGCAGGGGCAACGCGGCCACCTGCACCGCCGAGCGTGCCGGCGGTGAGGCCGGGAAAAACTCGGCGTAGGCCTGGTTCATGGCCTTGAACTCGCTCATGTCCATCAAAAACACGGTCACTTTGACGACCCTGTCCAACGACGTGCCGGCCGCTTCCAGAATGGCCTTGACGTTGGTCAGCGCCTGGCGCGTTTGCACCTGGATATCGCCCTCTACCAGGCGGCGGGTGGCCGGATCTACCGGCACCTGGCCGGCGGTGAAGACGAAACTGTCGGTCTGGATGGCTTGCGAATAGGGGCCGACCGCGCCGGGCGCGTCCGTGGTGGCGATTACGTTACGGGTCATTTGGCTATCTCCTCATCACTAGGCTTCTTTTAAGGGGTACGCCGTCCTCCCGGCGCATGCTGCCGCCGGCGGTTCCGAGATCTCTTTTTGGAAGGCGGATGGCTCAGGCGGACGCCACCGTTGACGGCTCGTTGACGCCGGCCTGCAGGTCCTCGTAGCGGGCGAGGATGAAAAGCAGCGACGAGAGACGGTTCAGGTAACGAATGGGCAGATCGGAGGGCAGCTTTTCCTGCTGCGCCAGGGACACGACGGCCCGTTCCGCCCGCCGGGCTACCGTCCTGGCCAGGTTGACCAGGGCGCCGGCCGGGCTGTCGCCGGGCAATAGGAAGCTCTCGAAGGCCGGTATCAGGTCACTCAATTCGTCGGTCCTGGCTTCCAGCCATTCGATGTGTTTGACCT
This sequence comes from uncultured Anaerolineales bacterium, assembly GCA_964529945.1. Classification (GTDB taxonomy): domain Bacteria; phylum Chloroflexota; class Anaerolineae; order 4572-78; family NAK82; genus CAZHBM01. Next base: position 5,078 of record CAZHBM010000285.1, read on the forward strand.
CGACCAGTTGCAGCACGATGCCGCTTTCGGCCGGCGCAGCCAGCTCGGCCATGAGTTGGTACAGGTCGCGTTCGACGGCCGCCACGATCTCCTTGCCCTCCGGGCTCAGGGAAGCCGCCCGGCACATACCCAGGACGGCCTGCAATTCATCCACCTGGCCGTAGGCTTCCGGCCGGGGGCTGTGTTTGAGAACCCGTTGCCCGCCGATCAGGCTGGTGTAGCCGTCGTCGCCGGCGCCTGTGTACCATTTGTTTTCCAAAATCTGCCCCGCTTCCGTTTTGTTTATTGTTTGTCTTCGTCGTCGCCGGAAAACAGGCCGCGTGCCTGCTGGTCTGCGTGGTAACTGCTGCGCACCAGAGGGCCGCTTTCGACCCAACTGAAGCCCATAGCCAACCCCTCGTCGTGCAATCGGACGAACTCGTCCGGGTGCCAGTACCTTTCCACCGGCAGGTGATTGGGCGT
>CAZHBM010000286.1:0-5508 GCA_964529945.1 uncultured Anaerolineales bacterium
ATGGAATAGTATCCAGCATATTGGCCGTGGTGATAAACAACACCTTTGACAGATCGTAGGGCACCTCGAGGTAATGATCGGAAAAGGCGTAGTTCTGTTCGGGGTCCAACACTTCCAAGAGGGCAGCGCTGGGGTCGCCCCGAAAATCGGCCCCCACTTTGTCAATCTCGTCGAGCATAAACACCGGATTGATGGTACCCGCCCGGTGCATTGTCTGGATGATACGACCGGGCAGGGCGCCAATATAGGTCCGCCTGTGACCGCGAATTTCGGCTTCGTCGCGGATGCCGCCCAGACTGACACGCACAAATTCGCGTCCCAATGCTTCGGCAATAGACCGGCCGAGCGACGTTTTGCCTGTGCCCGGAGGACCGACAAAACACAGAATGGGGGTGCGCATCTTTTCTCCGGCACGCTGGCGGACCGCGATGTGTTCCAGAATTCGTTCTTTGGCATCCGGTAGCCCGAAGTGGTTGTCATCCAACACTCTGGAGACTTGCTCGATGCCGGTCGTGTCTTCGGTCGCCTTGCTCCACGGCAGCTCGAGCAGCCAGTCGAGATAGGTGCGCACAATAGCCGCTTCGGGTGAGGCCGAGGGCATTGCGGCCAAACGGCTGAGTTCGCGTTCGGCCTTTGTTCGTGCTTCTTCGGGCATGTCCGTCTCGAGCAACTTGTGACGTAGCTCGTTGACTTCGGACATCTGCCCGTCAAGCTCACTCAATTCGCCCTGGATGACCTTCATCTGCTCGCGCAGGTAGTATTCGCGCTGGGACTTGTCTACTTCCTGCTGCACCTGGCTCTGAATCTGCGTCTCCAGCTCGAGCACCTGCAGCCGGCGATTGAGAAGCACACTTAGGGTCTGCAACCTGACCACCGGATCGATGGTGCTCAACAGGTGTTGCCGTTCAGCGATGTCCAGGTCGATGACGGAAGCAACCATGTCGGCCAGCCAGCCCGGGTCGTCGATGTTCATTGCCGCCACGTAAGCGTCTTCGGGCAGGTTGCGGTCGAGCTGCACGCATTTCTCGAAGTAAGCCAACACGGCGCGCATTAACGCCTCGGTGGATGGGGTGCGTTCCGCCACCTCGAGCACCGGGCTGACGCGCACGCGCAGATAAGGCGAGGTTTGCACGTAATCGGCGATGGCGATCCGCCGCTGACCCTGGGCCAGGATACTGGTCGTTCCGTCGGGCATACGCAGCACCCGGCCGATGATAACCTCTGTGCCGATCTCGTACAGGTCTTCCGGGCCGGGATCGTCGACGCCCGGGTCGCGCTGCGTGACCACGATCAGTCGCCCATCTTCGGCCAAAGCAGCCTCAATCGCCCGCACAGATTGGTCGCGGCCCACAAACACCGGCGTCAGCAACCGCGGGAATACGACCGTATCCCGGAGTGGCAGCAAGGGATAATCCCCCGACTCACGTCGCTTGGGATTAAGTTGTGGCTGCAATTCGATTTCGCTTAAATCTTCAGGCTCCCACACGGCAACGCTCCTTTTTCACATCACACTTCCGGATCCATTGGCGGCAGTGGCAGGCCATTTTGGCGAAACCAGTACTCTCTGGCGTCGGCAACTGTAAAAATGGAGCCCGTAATGCAGATAAGGTCATTGGGATAAGAACTTTCCAGCGCCAGCTCAATGGCCTCGGGAACGGTCTGTGCCACGGTAGCATCATATCCAAGCCGGCGAACCGTCGCCAGCAACGCTTGTGCATCGGCGGCGCGGGGATGGCGGGAATGGGTGACAAAAACCTGTTCGGCGGCGGGCAACAGCTCGGCCAGCGCATCGGCGTAGGGATGATCGCCCGAAGCGCCGAAGATGATGATGACTCGGCGACCGGGGAAAAAATCCTCGAATGCGGCACTGAGTTTACTGGCCGAATCGCCGTTGTGCGCACTGTCGACGACGACGTAGGGGTCATTCCCCAGAATTTCCAGTCGTCCCGGCCAGTGGGTAGTGCGCAATCCCTGTCGCCGAGCCGGCGCCGGCACGGTGACACCGGCCCGCTGCTGCAACCCATCCACGGCCGCCCAGGCGGTTACTGCATTGGCCAACTGGTGCCGTCCAAGCAGAGGGATCCAATAGGGTTCGCCGTTCAGCTCGAATCCCTGTTCTTTCAACGTGGCGCGATTGGGCAGCCAACGATAGGCGCCCTCACCCGTCACGACCAATTCGGCATCTTTGCTCCGGCAGACTTCCTCAATCATATCCATCGCTTCGGGGACCTGCGGCGCACTGATGACCAGCGCGCCGGGACGAATAATACCCGCCTTTTCACGGGCGATCATGGATAGGGTATCGCCCAATAGTTGCGTGTGATCGTAACTGATGGATGTGATGGTGGCTACCAAAGGGTGGGTGACATTGGTGGCGTCCAGCCGCCCCCCCAGGCCGACCTCTAGCACGGCTATCTCAACCCCGTCCTGAGCAAATGCGTAGAAGGCAATCGCTGTGATCACCTCGAATGCAGTCAGGCCTTCCACGCTCTCCAACTCCGGCTTCAGGCGTTCGGTCCAGCGTACCACCTCTTCCTCCGAGATGTATCGGCCGCCAATCTGGATTCGCTCGCGGAAGGTATGCAAATGGGGAGATATGTACAGCCCGGTATGATAGCCGGCGGCGCGGAGCATACTTTCGGTGAAAGCGGCGGTCGATCCCTTGCCTTTGGTGCCGGAGATTAGGATGGACTTAAACGCTTGATGTGGGTTGCCCAGGCGATCCAGTAGCCGTTCGATGCGCCCCAAGTCGTAGTGACTCATCGTATATTTGGGCAGTCCCTTGCGCTCGTAATTGGTATAGGTGTAAATGTAAGCCAAACATTCTTCGTATGTCATCATCGTCCTCAAAACGTGCTAACCGACTTTTTCGAGTGGGGCCAGACTGGCCACGAGCCGCTTCACGCCCTGGCCGCGGAAATTAACCTCTATCTCCTGGTCATCACCTGTCAGGCGGCTGCCAATGACAATGCCTTCACCAAATTTGGCGTGTCGTACCCTGTCCCCGGCCTGGAACGGAGGTGTGCTTGGCGTTGACGCTGTGCCGGCGCGTTCGGATTGCCTATCGTCTGTCCTGGAGGATATCCGGCGCGTGAACTGCCGGACGTTCTCGGACCGCAAGGCGGATTGAACCGGCCTGCCGGCCTGTGGACGAGTCTCCAGCAATTGACGCGGGATATCGCTCAAGAAGCGCGATGGCTGGCTCAAATTGTTTTGGCCGAAGATCGTGCGCCGAAAGGTGTGTACCAGGTAGAGATAATCCTTGGCCCTGGTCACGCCCACATAGCACAGGCGGCGCTCTTCTTCCATGCCGTCTGCGTCTTCCAGCGAGCGCTTGTGAGGCAAAATTTCCTCGTCCAGACCGACGATGAACACCACCGGGAACTCCAATCCTTTGGCGGCGTGCAGAGTAAGCATCGCCGGCCCCTGGGCATTGGGAGCCAAAGCATCCACGTCTGCCACCAGTGCCACTTGCTCCAGAAACTGCGCCATCGCTTCGTCGGACGGTAGCTGGCTAAATTCCTGGGTGGCCCGGCGCAACTCCATCAGGTTTTCCCAGCGATCTTCGCCTTCCTCGGATCCATCGCGAACGTAGTCCTGGTATTCGGACAGCGAAAGGACGCGGTCGAACAGTTCCGGAAGGGTGACCACCTGGCTGATCTCGATGAGTTCGTCCAATAGGTCCATAAACTGCAGCAGGGCGCGTTGGGCACGACTGCCGAAAGACGGCGGGCCGGCAGGAACCTCTTTGCCAGCTTTCCGGGTCAACAGGCGCAACGTCTCGTAGAGAGATAATTCCACTTCAAATGACCAGCGCTCGAGATCGGCCATCGTCTTGGCACCGATACCACGCGGTGGCGTATTGATAATGCGTGCCATACTGATCCGGTCGTGCGGATTGTGGATCAAGCGCAGATAGGCGATGATATCTTTGATCTCGCGCCGTTCGTAAAACCGTGTCCCGCGGACCAATTGGTAGGGCATTCCGCGACGAATGAACTCCTCCTCCAATGCACGACTTTGGGCATTGGTGCGGTACATAATGGCACAGTTGCCGGGCGCTATCTGCTCCTGAACCTCCAGGCGAGAGATTTCCGAGGCCACAAATTGGGCTTCTTCGCGCTCGTCGTAGGCCTCGATCAGCCGGATGCGGGCACCTGTGCCGCGCTGGGTGAACAGGTCCTTATCCACACGGCGAATGTTGCGCCGGATGATGTTTTTGGCTGCCTCCAAAATGTTGCCCGTGGAACGATAGTTTTCTTCCAGCAATATCAGGCGGTGGTCGGGAAAATCGCGGCGGAAACGTTCCACGTTGCGGAAGTCGGCGCCGCGCCAACTGTAAATACTCTGGTCCTCGTCCGCCACCGCGAATATGTGGCCGTGTTTGCCGGCGAGCATCTTAACCAATTCGTATTGCGCCATATTGGTATCCTGAAACTCGTCGACCAATATGTGCTGGTAACGCTGCTGGTAGGCCTCCAATAGCAGGCCGCGCCGGCGGAAGAGTTGTACCGTCTTCATAAGCAGGTCGTCGAAATCGAAGGCGTTATTCTCGCGCAGCAGGTCTTGGTAGCGTGCATAGACCCGGCGCGCGACTTCCTCCTGGTAGTTGGTGGCCTGGAAACGATCCGGCGTTATCAGGTCGTTCTTGGCGTTGGAGATGACGGCGTGTACCGATTGAGGCCGGAACCGTTTTTCGTCCAGGTCCAGGTCGGCCAGTGCCTGGCGCACCAATGACAGTTGATCGTCCCGGTCGAAAATCACGAAATTGGCGTTCCAACCATCGATGGCGCTGATTTCCCGCCGCAGGATGCGGGCACAGACAGAGTGAAATGTGCCGATCATCAGGCCGCTGATCTGGTACGGGTCAAGCAGGCCATCTCCCGGCCGGCCGGGACCGCTAGGCAGCAGGCGTTCCTTCATCTCGCGCGCCGCTTTGTTGGTGAAGGTTACGGCCATAATTTGGCTGGCGGGCACCTGCCAGGCCTGGATAATATAAGCGATGCGGTACGTCAGCACTCTGGTTTTTCCGCTGCCGGGACCGGCTAACACAAGAATGGCGCCTGCTGGCGCCTCGACTGCCTCCCGCTGCCTGGAATTCAGATGTGCGAGGTAATCCATAATAACTCCCGGAAAAAAGTAGAATGATTTTAGCTGTTAAGGGAAAGGGAGTCAAGCTAAGTTTCGTGGTAGCATTAGAGACTTGTCCGGAAACGGCCCACAGGTAGCTGTCAATGCACAAACCCAAACCTGTTGCAGATATGAGGAAATCAAGGTATAATTGCAATAATTTAACCATTTATGTGATCTCCTGTCGAACTTTGATGGGTATGTTCTGGATAAAACGATCAGCCCGGAAATTGGAAAAACGGAAAATGATTGACAGGGAGGTGTAACGGTGACTGGTAAAGATCTGAATCTTCCACCCAACGTCAAGTGGCTGTCTCTACAAGGAGCCAGTCGCATGTTGGGCGTTCATCCCTCCACACTGCGGCAGTGGGCCGATGC
>CAZHBM010000287.1:0-5490 GCA_964529945.1 uncultured Anaerolineales bacterium
TGGGAGCGCAACACCATTTCGATTTGGTCCGCCTGGTAGTTCAGTCTGCGCCGCAATACTTCACCTGTGGTTGTATAAAACCAATAGAACAAACGTTCTATTTGCCTCTAATATACCACACCTCGGGCGTTTGTCAAGTGGTTGAGACGGGCAGGTCAGAAAGTATCCTGAATTTCTTGCGAGGGGAAGGTCTTCCTCTCACAAGAAATAAAAAGAGACCGTCGGTGCGGGCTGGAAGGTATGCAGAAGGCGGGGTAGGCGACAAAAATCGAGGCAGGCCGCGCGGCCTGCCTCGAGAAGAAGCTAACTAATGGGTATTAGCGCGGTTGGTTCATCCGGGCCGGAACTCAATGGTAGAGGTGCACTGGCCGTCCAGATAGAGCTCCAGCCAGGTGCCCGAACCATCGACCGTGATCTGGTAGGTGCCGGCACTCAAGCCGCCGATATTGCAGGCACCGATGCCGTTTTCCATCTTGGTGCCGGTGGTACAGGTGGCCTCGTAGCCGCCGGGGGCTGTGACGCGAATACGTTGCCCGTTGGCCCCGGTGCGGACGACCAGGATCGAGGAGACGCCCTTGTCCACGGTGCCACAGGTATCTTCCACGATATCGGCTGTCCAGCCGCCGGCACCCGCGGCCGAGATCATATCGGGAATGGTCGGCTGCTTCTTGAAGTCAACGATGGTGCGCCGCCCATCCTTCACCTCGGCGATGGCCACTTTGGAGGGCTCGCCTTCGATCCACACCTGGTAGATGCCGGCCGGGATGCCGCGAAATGCGAAGTTGGGCACCCAACTGAACTCAAAGTATTCGCCTGTGGTACCGGCGCCGACAAATCCACTCTGCGAGCGAATAGCCACTCCCAGATCTTTCTGGTCCCAGGTCAACACGACCATAGTGGTTATGCCGTTGGGGTCTTGAATGTCGGCGGTCTGGCTGCCGACCCAGGCCAACTCGGTCTTGATGATGTACGGCTGCGGCGTGGGGTAGCTGGGAGCGTATCCCAACTCATCTTCCATAGCTTCGGTCACCGCCGGCGGTTGGTATTGCGGCGGGATGAACGGCCCCACCTCGGTTTGCGCCCAGGTCGCGCCTGACGGCGGCTTATACTCGGGCGGCGTCAGGCCGCCGGAAGTCGACGTTGGCGGCTGGTAGGCAGGTGCCGGACCAACCGACTGGGCGGCCGGGGCCGTGAACCCGCTGGGCAGGGTCGACATTGTAAGCGGGGAGGGGATACACAACTTCTGCCCCACCCAGATGACGTCGCTGCTGAGATCGTTCGCCTGGGTCAAGGCGGCGACGGTGGTGCTGTAATCCTTGGCGACGCGGGTCAACGTATCGCCGCGCTGCACCAGGTGGTAGGCGGTGCACAGGACCTGGTTGGATACGACCGGTGCAGCCACCTGAACCTGGACCTGCGGAATGCTCAGCGCCGTGCCTTCCTCGAGTTCTTCATTGATGAGCAAGCCGTTGGCGGCCGCCAGGGCGGCGATTGTCACCCCGTACTCGGCGGCGATTGACGTCAGCGTGTCGCCTTCGACGACGACGTATTCACCGGCGGGTGGAACCACGGACGACACGTCGACCGGGGGCGGTATCAGCAGCCGTTGGCCGGTTCTGAAGTCGCCGGGGCCATCCATATCGTTGGCGACCAGAATAGCCGTGACCGTAACGCCATACTGGTCTGCAATTTGCTCGAGGGTTTCGCCGACCTTGACGGTGTGATATATGTCGCCGCTTTCGGCAAGGGGGGCGGCCAGGGCGCCGGCCGGCACCAAAAAGGTGCTGATCAGCATTATTATGGCCGCCAATCGCATAAGTCGCGTTCGCATCTCGTGCCTCCTTCTTCTTATCACAGCCTGGTTGTTTGGCTGTGACTTTTCCCGTTGGGGGGACCTAAGCAGGCCAAAGCAAAGAAAATAGGTGTCGCATGTCAGAAAAGTGACAAATATTTTTATGTCATCTAGTTACACATGATACACGATTTCCATTTATATGTCAAGTACTCGGCCGAGGTCGTCGCGCGATGAAAGGCCCCTAAATGTTGTGGAAGTCCTTGTCAGGGGAGCGACTATTAGTGTACAATGCCTGGCATGAGGTTCAAGATGTCCGCCAAATACCGGCCCGCAGTATTGATGATTGTCTTGGCCGGGTTTGCGCTGCGTCTCTGGCAATTAGGTGCCCAGAGCCTGTGGTACGACGAGACGGTTAGTGCTTACCTGGCCTCGAAATCTATCCCCGCCTTGATCGCGCACACCGCCGGCGACATTCACCCCCCCGGTTACTATGTTTTGCTGCACCTATGGACCCGCCTGGTGGGCGACAGCGAATACGGGCTGGCCTTCTTCTCGGTAATATTCGGCCTGCTGCTGGTGGTCGCCGCGTATGCCCTGGCCCGGCAAATGCTGGGAGACAAAGCGGCTGTGTGGGGCGCACTGCTGGTGTCCATTTCACCCTTCGAGATCTGGTACTCGCAGGAAGTGCGGATGTACACGTTGGCGGCGCTGCTGGGCCTGGTGGCGCTGTGGTCGATGTGGCGGATTATGACCGGTTGGTCCGACGGTGTTGAAGAGGACCGGTCGCGCCGACGGTTACCTTGGGCGCTGGCCGTCTACGTGTTGTCGGCAGCGTTGGGCCTGTACGTACTGTATTACTTCGCCTTTCTGCTGCTAGCCCTGAACGGCCTGGGGTTGCTGTGGCTGGTGAGAAGAGGGGCCTGGCGGCGGTTGTTGGAATGGTTGGCCGTTCAGGCGGCAGTTATTCTCCTGTACGTACCATGGCTGCCGATCAGTTGGCGCCAGGCAACCAACCCGCCGGTTCCGCCCTGGCGCGACTTCGGGCCCTGGGGACGCAACGCAGTCGAGGCCTGGAGTGCATTGTCTTTGGGCCAATCGGTGCAACCACGCCAGGTATGGCCCGTTCTGATCGTAAGCGCCGGCCTGTTTGGGCTGGGTCTCCTGTATGTCCAGCGCAGGCAGCGCCAGGCGCCGGCAGGGCGGTTGGCGCCCGATCCGGCCGTTTTACTGGCCGTCTTCACCTTTGGATCGCTGTTTATTATCTGGGGCCTGTCGCTGGTTGTCCCGCTGTATCACGTGCGCTACCTTTTTACCTACGCGACGGCTTTCTACCTGCTGCTGGGGGCCGGCATCGCCTGGCTGGTGTCTAACAGGCTCCGGGCGGTGGCGCTGATAAGTGTGTTGGTGATTGGCCTGGCCTCGGCGTTCAGCCTGGTCGAACTGCACACCAATCCGCGCTATGCCGCCGACGACCTGCGCGGGGCGGTGAACTTCATTGCCGAACGCTGGCGACCGGGAGACGTCATCTTGGTCAACGCCGGCTATGCCTACACAGCTTTCGATTATTACTTCCCGGATAGCTACGCCGGACCGGTAAGACTGGTGGACGATTGGCAGCCCCCGCAGGCCGGCAGACCATTGGTGCTGCAAGGTGGCATCATCGGCGGTGACCCCAGTCTGGGTTGGGGAGACCCCAACTCGGATTTTTACGCCACGACCGAAGCGGCCACGGCCAACGGGCTGGCACGAGTCAACCGGCAGTTTCCGCGCCTGTGGGTGCTGCGGATATACGACACGGTGGCCGACCCGGGTGGATTCGTGCGTCGCTGGCTGGAGACACACATGTTGGCCTTTGAAGACCGCACCTTCGCCGGACCGTCCTACGTTCATGTGCAGGGCTTTTTGTCGGCCGACCAGCCACCACCACCCGAGGGCCAGATGGTGCAATACGATGGCGGCCTGACGCTACTGGGGTGGCAGGTTTCTGAGGCCGGTGCGGTCGGGGGCGATATCGACGTGGTGCTGTGGCTCGAAACTTCGGCCGACTCGGTCGCCAGGTTGACGCCCATAGCACTGTCCCTCAAATTGTGGCACGCGGACGAGAGCTCCCAGCCAACCTTGATGGCTCAAAGCGACGAATGGCCGGCGGGCAACCTGCTGCCGACGACGGCCTGGGAACCGGATCGGCCGATGCGCTACCCCATGCGCCTGCGCCTGCCGGACAACCTGCCCGACGGTGGCCAATTCTGGCTCGAGCTGCAGGTGTACGATCCGGCAAGCCTGCAACCCCTGGAACGCAGCGACGGCCAGGGCAACAGTCTCAGGCTGGCGACGCCGGCCATTCCAGGGGACTGATAGGGGCTGTCTGCCCGCGGGAGACAGCGTTGCCGGGCAGGTGGTTGAAGAGGGTATGCCCTAAATTTTTGCCGGAGAAATTGGACCGCGTCAAGGCTTGGCCGTAGAGCAGGTTCGTGACAGACCGCTCACATAATGTTTAAGAAGCGTTTAGGGTCAGGTCGTGTATGTTATTTCTTGTGGGTGCAAGATCTTCCTCCCGCAAGAAATAGTAATGAGATAAAACCGGCCGTCGACTCCTATGACCATCTACCACGAATATGGGACACACCCGGCTGCAGAGGGCACTTTGACGGTCCGGCCGACGGCGCGTATAATCTAGCCATCCACAACCGATTGTCGTATCTGCCAACGGGCTGAGGTCATAGGGAAGGACCTCAGCCTTTCATTCGATAATCGCATGAAAGGACGGGTTTTTGGACAATATGTTTCGCTTGTTGCCCCCCTGGACGTATCTGTCCCTTATACCGGGGTTGCTGGTTGGTTTCACCGTCCACGAGGTGGCCCACGCGTTGGCGGCCTACCGGCTGGGTGACGATACCCAGGTAAGCCGGGGTACAATCAGTTTTAATCCACTACGGCACATATTTTGGCTTGGCTTCCTGACCTTCGTGTTTTTTGGTTTTGGGTGGGCGCGCCCTCTGCGTATGGACGCCAGGCGCTTCCAGCGGCCGTACGCCGGGGTGTTGTGGGTGGCTTCGGCCGGCGCTCTGGCCAACCTGGCGTGGGCGGCCGGCAGCCTGCTGGCGACGCTGTTTGTGGCTCTGGTGGCAGCCGTCTTCACCGGTCACAGCACGCTGGGTATTCTGAGTGCATTGATGGCCGATCCGGCGACGCAGTCACCGATGGTCGTCCTGGCCTCGGCCCTGACCTTTCAGATGGTGTACGTTAACCTGGCACTGGCCTTTTTCAACCTGCTGCCGCTGCCAGGTCTGGATGGCTTCGCGGTGATTGTTAGCATCATCGGTTGGTTGAGAGTATATCCGAACGATAGGGTGACAGATGTGTCGTCCGAACCCGTGGAGACGGTCGACATGGAAACGCCGCCATCGCCGCCTGTGCCGCGGCCGCACGAGAAACGATCGGCGGCTGACATTCATTTCGAGCGCGGCGCCGAATACCAGGCGGCGGAGCAGTATGAGGATGCGATTGCCCGATACCGGCAGGCGATCGGGCAAGAAATCCATTATGGGCCGGCCTACGTCGGTATGGCGCAGTGTTTTTTGGCCATGGGGCAGGCGAGTCGCGCGGAACAGGCGCTCAAGGGCGGGGTGCAGCACGCTTCCGACGAGGTCTCAAGACAACAAGCCTGGTTGATGCTCAGGCAGCAAAAAGCCCAT